>DOJW01000001.1 GCA_003511165.1 Candidatus Dependentiae bacterium | reverse complement strand
TGTGGTATTTAAATTGATTACACTATCAGAACTGTTATCACCTAAAATAAATTTTCCATCATCATAGATCCAAAGCTCTCCATTTAGAGTAAACTTGAAATTATTTAATGTTCCGGCTGAGGCCACTTGATCCAAAGAATTTATTTCAAATATTCCGTACTGACCGATGTACAATATTCCTGACTGTCTGAAATCCATATTAATGTAAGCTTTATGAAGTGATACTTTGGAACCAATTCCAAGTAGTGACAATGCGCCGCCACTATCTCCATAAATATCAAATCTGTCTGTTGTTGTATCGCCACCACCGATTATCAAATGTTTCAGAGAATCTATAAATATTTCTCCGTTTAGAATTGATATTATTCCAAGCCCTCGAAGCGTTAAACTACTCTCGCTATGACCTGACAATTTTTCATCTATCATTAATGTTGCATCATTTGAAACTACTAGCGCAGGTCTATTTGCATCCACAGAACTGTTGAACTGAATCGTTGTTCCATCTTTGAATAATGCCGTTCCTTTGTTTACAAAAGTTAAACGACTTAATTCGGATAAAGTTAAATTTTTTCCAAAATAAACAATTGGATTTTCATATTTATCATCAAAGTTAAATATTAATTCGCTACCTTCTTCAAAGCTTATTAATCCATTTATCGTAAATCTCTTTTGTACATTTATTATGTTATTTCTTCCAATCACATAAATCGTATCTGATAGTTTTAACTCCGTATCTTGACCAGCTAAATAAAGAATAGATTCGTTTGATAGGGTCAAGCTTAGAGCTAGCGATGCATGTACTGTAAAATCAACTCCTTTATCTTGATTCAAAATTATATTGCCGCTTGCATTGTTCAAATTTGTTCCAAAAACACTGTTTTCTAAATTTGTTACTCTAGAATCATAATTTAAAGATGTTGTTAATATATCTTCCCAAACATCATTCATAGTAATTGTTATGCGACTATCAAAATATGCAGATGTCGTTAGATACTGTGACCAAATGTCATTCATTGTATTTGTTATTCGTATATTTAAATTTGTTGTATCAACTATCAAAAGATCCTCATTTGCTAGTTGTTTTATTGTGCCACTATTTAATAGCGTCAAATAATTTGAAAGAGGGGTACCAAAAGAAATATTTCCGCTCAAACTATTTTGTAATCCATCACGCCACAAAGTTACGCCATCAACAGTCAATGTTCCCGCTTGATCAAATGTCCAACTATAATTCTTCATTGCAAAAGTAGAAGGCCCTTCAACATAAATGCTTCCACATGTTGTAGTTAAATTTCTATCAAGTTCTAAAAACACATTCGACATTATAATTTTTGAATCTCCGCCAAGAAGCCAGAATGGTTGAATTAAATTACCAGCACCTTTTATCGCAATATCTGTCAAATAAAGTGTAGATGCAGAATTAACAACTATATCCCCACCACTACTCAGATCTAAAATATTTCCGTTTCCATTGAGATTGCTAATACCTATAAATGTCCATGTATTTGTTAATGATGTCCTAGAATTAAGTTCAATATCACCTGCCTGACTAAATATCATTGGGCTAGTGAATGTATAATCTTTTCCGCCATAAGCAAGTTTTTTACCATTGAAGTTTATAGTACCACTTCCAACTAAAGCTTTATCATCAGCAAAAGATAAATTACTTTCCAAATTTAAAGATCCACCATTTAAAATTATATTGCTATTTAATGTTGCTGGAACAAGAACAGAAAGGGTAACCGTAGAATCCTGCAAGAAAATATCACCTGCAAATTCACCACTACCATATATGCAAGGTTTACCGCTGACAGCCCAAACATCAGGTGTTAATTTACCTTTTTTTAGATTTAAATATTGTCCATCATCAAGCTGAACTGTTGCAAAAATAGTATTCGTACCAGATAAGTCATAAGAAACATCATTAATTTGATAATTTGTATTCAAAGAAGAAATCTGTTTTCCGGATGCAATATCAATAGAATCGTAAGAATAAGTCCTGATAGATCCTTCTGATAAACTCATGTTTTGCAAAACATATATTTTTGCAGGAGACTGCAAAACTAATCTTGCAGCAGAATCGGCAAAATAAAATTTGATAGGCACCATATCATTAAAAACTAAAGCTCCATTTTTTACGGTCAAATCAGCCCCTGATAAAAGAGTAAATATCGCATCGTCGCTTGCGATACCAGTTCCAAACCGCAAACCATAATCTGGATTTGTTGATTTGATATCAATATTTGAATACATCCCAACTTGCAAAGCCATTGTTTTAAGGGTCATCCCATTTGGATTTACTTCTAAAGTACCATGATCAAAATTTAGAATACCACTCATACTTTCACCTTCAATAGGCTGATTTGCAGATGTAATACTTTTTCGACCTGTTGATAGTATTGCATGCCCTTCGATACTAAGCTGCGAATTTGCATGTAACGTACTCGTTTCTGCCGAATCTAAAGAAAAAGTATAATTTCGTCCTGTGAAAACATTATCACCATAAAACTCAAAAGCACCTTTTTCAAATGTGTAATTTCCATTAAGTTCAAAAATAACATTCTCTAAAATTATTTTTGCTCCATCATCAAGACACCTCAGTTTTTGTCCGGATAAATTTTTAATAGTTACGTTGCGAATTTTTAAAGTAGAACCTTGTTCTACAACCAAAGCTCCAAAATCTTGTAGTGTCAAAATATATCCATTGCCATCCAAAGTAACATCTTTACTGAACGTCCAAGTAGAAGAAAGAGAAATTGCTGAATTTAAGCTAACAAAACCGTCCATAGACCCATCAAAATAAATCGAAGCTGTTTCGGTATGCTCTAGATGCGAAAGGTCAACTATATGATGAGACAAATCTACCGTCCCCGAACCGGAAAAAATAACATCTCGCGCTAAAATCATATTCTGGTCCAGAAGAATAGATCCGCCGTTTAAGATAAAATCTTGATAAACATTGCTATCAAGATTCCAGTGAACCTTAGAATTAAAATCTCTTAGAGTATATCGCCCTTGATTTATTCCACTACCTACAACTTCAGCATGTTGCCCGGCAACAAAAATGTTTGTTGAGCCTTCTCCGTTTAAAACCAAAAATACATCGTAATCATCTAAAACAACTTCTCTATCAAATTTAAGAGTTCCAGTAAGTTGATAAGAGTATACTTCTGATGTTTGTGAAATTTTTGTTCCATCTAATAGAAGATAAGCGCTTGGAGCAAGGCTTAAAGAATTAATATTATCATATAGAATTTCACCATTTATAAAGCTTAAAGGTCTTATTACATAAAGAGTTGAACCTTCCTGCAGATAAATCCTGCCACCGAGCGAATTAAATTGTAATGTATCATTTTCAAAATTATTTACTGTCATGACACCATTTTGAAGCCTAAAATCTGTACCAGGATCAACATGCAAAGTAAAATCTCCTGCGGATGTTCCATCACCCAATATCAAACCAAATTCTGTTAAAGTTGATTCAATATCAAAAACAGCATGGTTATTTAAATGGATAGTACCTTTTGTAAACTGCGCTCCAGTCGACGTTACATATAATGTTCCATTATTAAGATTTAGTTCTGATGTCGAATCTATAAATTCAATCGGTTGATTGGATTCAGAACCTGTCCTTCCCAATGAAAAAATAGCATCATTATTTATATTAAATTTGGAGTAGACATTTATAGTAGAAGTTTCATCACTAGAAAGAAAAAATGTATAATTTTGACTTAAGTCAACACCACCATCAATAAAAAAACTTCCAGTAGGAAAATCTATGTGTGATTGCATACGAATCAAGGAATCATGCAATCGAACCTTTGAATCGGAAGCGTTTGGTGTAAAAACTCCAGATTTTTTAGCATTCAAAACAACTAATTCTAATGAGAGAGAACTTGTAGGCTTGATATCAAAAGCGCCGTTATCTTGAACTAGAATATCATTTCCGCTTGCATTTATAACGCAATCATTTGAAAATTCTATTGGTCCTAAAAGAGTTACATCATTATCAAAAATTAAAGTTGAATTATCGATGAAAAATGATGATAACAAATTATATAAAAACAACCTTCCTGTATTATCGCCAGCGGCTACAAATGTTGTAGAAGAAATTGTAGAATAAGCTATTGAGTTTATATTTTGGCCAATCTCAATCTGCGACTCCAAGCTTAGTGTTTCTGCTGCACTATAAAAAGAATATGCTTTAATTTCTGAACCAACACCACTTGCAAGCCCGACCACTAATTTATTTCCTGTAGAAGTTGCCGGCGACCAAGCACCAGCCTGCGTCGTTCTAGTTTCTCCAACATATGCTGTTGCTAAATCAAATAATGTCTGTGATGTTGTAAAAAATTTAAAAATTCGCAATCTTTGCGTGGATCCACTAAAACCAGTCGCAATATAATCATTATTAGGATTCCAGCTAACCATAGTACATACAGATGCAACATCATTTGAAGCAGCTAAAGTTAAGCTAGAAACTCCATCAAAAAAAAGTGCAACAAGCTCTGGATTTGCTCCGGAAACATTCGTTCCAACAGCTAGATAATCTCCACTAGAGCGCCAACTCATTGAACTTTTGCTTACATTTCTACCTGTTAAAGTAATGCTTGCAACAGCAGCTCCCAATAAACCTGTACCAGTATCAAATGGAAAAATTCTCACCTCTGGACTAGGATCTCCACCAACTGCCAAAAAATTTCCATCCGGTCTCCATACAACAGCATTCATATCACCCGGTTCTTCTGAAGCATCCGTTTGAGTCAATGTATCAATATTTCTGTCAAATCTATAAATAAAAAGATCGTCCCCTCCTCCATCGTTTTTACATAAAGCAAGATAATCTAATGAAGGATGCCATCGAATATCATTTGTTGTTATCGCCGCTCCGGCTACGCTTGTAGCAACAGTTAACGTTAGCATCGCATCACTTAAATAATAAATTTGCAACTCATTTGTAGCATTTGTAAAAACAGCTAAATATTGATCATCATACGACCATGCAACAGCACCAATTCTGGCGCCCAACGCTTCTTGGTCGGCCAAACTCAAAACAGCTATATTACCTTGATCTGGAAATGTAATATTTTTTACACTGGATGAGAAATTAATAGTATGGTACTGTCCATATATTTTACCCGTACTTGAAAAAGAAAGCGGCTTTACAAATGTTAAATCTTTATTTAGATAAAGAGATCCTCCATTAAAATTCATATCTCCTGCCATAGGAAATAATGCATCAAAAGTACAATTTACATTATTATCATCAAAAGCAACCCCTCCCTCAAGCGATGCAAAACCTGCAATTTTATTTGGATTTCCAGCAGACGAATTATCCGCAGAAAAAAATGTAGTTGTTGTTAAAATTCGAGAAACAGTACTGTTATTATTTATATAAGTAGATTTCAAATCTGAAAAAATAAAAAATAACAAGAAAAAAAACAACCAAAAAATTCTCTTAACAATAAACATGCAAAATTCTCCTTTTTTACAAGATATATTTAAACCGAGAAAATCAAATCTGTTATTTTATTGTCAATCGTTTTAAAAATTTGGAAAAAATTAATCATCATGGTCAATTAATAGACCCTTCCCAAACTTTAAAAATCTGACAAAATCTACAGAAGTATTTAGGAGAAAATATGAAGTGGAAGAATGTGCAAAATTTGTCCGCAAATAAATATCGAAATCGTAGAAAACGTTTTGGTTTAAGATTTAATTTAATTTCAGAAATTTATAATGAAGAAGTCTAATTAATTTTTAATTCTATAACCATAAAAAAAGGGCGAGAGATTTTCTCTCGCCCCAAATTCAACAAATTTAAAAGTAAATAAATTTATTTTTTAAAATCCAATTCCTCCAGCTTTATCTATCGGCACATATTTCCTAACTCCTCCCGGTCCAGAAATAATTGAGGGACCCACCTTTACAGGACCACCCTTCACCACAACATCCGGAGTTCCTCCACCTTGAGGAGCCTGCACCGCTGCGCCCGGAGTAGATTTAGGAGATTTTTGCAAAACAGCATTAATGAAAGCTGGAATAACTTTATTTACCAGGTCTTGATAAAACGATTGAGCCGATGAAAAATTTATTCCATCAGAATTTATCTCTACATCTTGACCCAAAAGAGCATGCATATAAAAGTTAAATTTTGAATTTTTGACATTATCCAAATTACCCGAAATATAAACCAAATAAACGTTTAAAGTATTATTTAAAATATTGTTTATATTATCTAACGCATTTTTAGCATCATTTACTTTAGCTTGCGCATCATTTTTAAGTTTATTAGCCTGAGCAATTGCTGCATCATATGCACTTTGCAAAGATGGGAGTTGATTTCTTAAATTATTCAATTGCGAAGTGAAATTTCTAATATTATTAATAACACCATTAATCTCGTTTGTTTTATCATTTAGATATTTTCTTGGGTCATCAAAAGTAACCCCACCTCCGCCTCCATGAACAGGGCCAATATCCCAAGCCAATTTTTTATTCCCCTTTGCGGCATTCATAGCAAGTTTTACATTTTTATTTTTATTAGAATTATTCATTACTGTCGGAACAGAAAAATGGTTGTCTCGAAACCACCCTGTAAGATTATTATAAGTTCCTCTTGCAGAATCAAGTCTACCTTGAATATCAGCAATACTTGCGTTCACGCTATCAAGAGAATTTTTAGCACCTGAAACCAACGAATTTGCTTGAGCCACAGCGCCATTAAAAGCATCGCTAGCAGCATCGAGTGCAGATTTATAAGTACCTGGCATAGTTCTAGCAGCTTCAGATAAAGCCCGCTTCAAATAGCCCGTAATATCCGAATTGCTAAAAATAAACCTAAATGCAACATCTCCTGGTTTTGCAGCTCCAAACTGAGGAGGTACGACTCCATAATATAAACCGGTTGGAGGTGTATAAGATTTGCCAAAACCACTGCGAATAGAATCAACTTTATCAACGGTAAAATCTGTCATTTCAAGATAACCATTTAACATCCCGCTATAAAGAGGTCCATCACCTTGCAGATAAAAGCCACTCAAATTTGCACAGCCAGCAACATTTCCTTTAAATGCCAGTGGTGCTATCGAACCTACTCCTGACAAAAATAATGTAGGCTCCGAACCAAGTGTCAAATTCAAATTAAAATTTGGACCATAATCTGGTTCATTCTTCGGTCCTGTTCCAGAAAATGAAACTATATCTTTAAAATTAAATTTGCTCAGCCAACCTCTTGCTACGATTCCGTTCATATCTATTTTGAAAAGAAAATCTACCGCTTGATTGAAAAACAATGGACTTGCTTGTGCATTTACTGCGATTGTTATTCCAGGATCAAATAATATTTCACCAATTCTTCCACCTGTTGGCGCAAAATAAATTTCAAAATGTTTTAATTTTTCAGTTGGAAGTTTATCAATTGGAACTCTGTTAATTACTTCCATAGGAATTTTTGCAAACTTAATTAATCCGCCGCAAACAGGATTTGTAAGTATTGATGTCCAAATATCTTTGATAGATAAATTGTCACCCTTAAGTCCTATTATTTCATTTGTCCAATCTGTTCCTGCATTGAATGCACAACCAAGAGCAACCGTTCCTATTTTAGTATTTCCTGTAAATCCACCACCGGTAAAAGGAATTCCTGACTGAGAAACAACTTTTATATCCGTTTGTCCAGCAACAGCAACATCTGAAATATCAATTCCAGTTCCCAAAACATTTTGCCACAAGCCTTCCATTGTTCCTGAATAATTTACTACTTGCGTCGCAGGACTAAAACCAACTCGAGCAGAAAATTTCAAATCTGGATCTTGAGGTTGCGGTTTAACATAAACAGAACCTCCTACAAAAATTCCTTTTGGCGAAAGTTCTAAAAATATATCTGCTGAACGTAAATGTTTGGTTGGATCATTAAATTTCAAAAAGCCTGGCAAAATCATAACAAGTTTTAGATCATCTACTTTTGTACCAATCGTTCCGTAAATTGTACCTTTTGTAGGGAAACCTCCCCCAACTACTTGTTTTAAATTATCAATTGAATCGGATTTATTTGCAGGATCGGCAAGATCCAAAGTGGCTGCAAAAGTTAAACCCTTAGGAACATTAATGCCAAACTGATCATCTTTTACTCCATCAATAGTAGCAGCCAAAAATGCAGCTGCTGTAAGCTTAAGATGCTCAACGGGAGATCCTTTTAAAACTTCAAGACAATCTGCAAGTTGCATATTTGGAAGCAATGCTCCTTTGAACACAACTCCAGCTTTTCCATCTGCTGTATGCAAAAATGTTAATCTCGCAATAAGCTGCTTTTTACTTCCCAAAATATTAAGCGCCGATTGTCCTTCGATAAAAATATCTTGAGTTTTTGAAGTTACATCAACACCAAGCTTAACATGCTGCATTTCGATATCTTTTAAAATATCAATACCAGTCGAGGCCAAAGGTTTAAAAACATCTTTGGTTACAAGGTAACCTTCGACATTAAATCCCCATGATTTTTTATCTGCACCAATATTAACTCCAAAATACATATCAACATCTAAATCAGAAGGAATAAGATCTGTCGTAATCAAATCTTTTACTTTTAATTTGGAAGCAAAAGCAAAACCGGTTTTTTCTTTTAGCGGTAAACCTTCTTGCTGCTTTGCATTATTTACTCTAACCATAAGTAAAATATCTTGAAGATTTAGTTTATCTTTAAGCGGTAAATCTGGTACATTTTTAGCTTTGGCTTTTAAAAATAAACCTCGTTTTTTGGAAAAAACAGCTTCAAATTCTGCATTTGAATTTTTATCTATGACATCAACGCCTGTATTGAACTCAACATTACCTTTAAATTTGATCTCAAAATCATCTGACATTGTTTGAGAAAATTTAAAATTATCTATATAAAAAACAACATTTTTTAAAACAATGTTTGAAAAAAATACAGGTATTTGCATACCTTCACACAAATCTGCAAGCTTTAATGTATCAAGTTTAAAATCCAAATTGAGCAATTGTTTTTCATATCTAAAAGCCAAAGTTGCTTGTTGTTTTAAAATTTCAGCCTTCGATATTATTTTGAAATTACTTTTAACATCTTTTTGGAAAAGTGCGCCTTCTTTGTCTACCACCAAATCAACTTCTGTCAAATCAACACTTTTACCTGGCAAAAATTGCACTTCTGGTTTTTCACCTACAAAATCTATTCCGAAAACTGCATGAGTACTTTTTTTGAGCGGCATGAACTCTTTAAGACCAGCTTTTCCTGTTAGGCCCAAACCGGTAAAATCGCCTGTCAAAATCAAACCATTTGCAGTCGGATTAGATATTTGAAATCCCATTCCAACGGTCCAATTATTAACAGTGAAAAAACCAGGAACTTCCAAATTATATTTGGGATCCGTTAATTTCCCACTTAACTGCCCAAACTGCGCATCAATATCAACTTTACCAGCCAAAACTACTGACCCGACCACAGGAATTTCTACAGGTGTAGAAACTTCTATCGGTTCAGTATTTAAAGCCGTAAAAATATTGAAAATAAAAAAAATTAAATAAAATTTATTTATTTTCATACTTTCTCCTTATTATTAATATTTAAATTTTTAAAAACTATCTAACGAAATTTGATCGGGATCAAAACCTATTTCAGGATAATCTTGAGGATTTGCAGAAGGAGGTTCTGGCTCACGCTTAGCAGTATTTATAGCACCTGATATAGACGAAAGAGATAAACCAAAAACAGCTAAAGCCGAATCTAAAACTGAATCTATTACCCCTTTAAGCGAAGAGTCTGCCAAACGACCATAAATCGCAACAACTTCTGGTACTAAAAATTTATTTATAAGCTCATCATTAAACCCTGGCATGCCTTGAGAATAATTAGATAAAGCTTCTAGTCTCATTCTATTTTTATCTACAAATTTTGTTGCTTTTGACGCATCATCAATAGCTTTTAACATTTTTTGATAAGCTGCTTTTCCATTTACCGTTTTTTGATAATCTGCACTTAAAATTTGATAATTAACAAATGCTTTAGTAATAATCGCAACAAGAAGTCCTAATGATTGGCCTTTATTCAACTTACTTCCATCTGGAATATAGTCTGGATCTTTTACAAATTTTGCACCTTCAAGTTTCAATCCAAAATGTCTTACATATAAAGGTTTTACTTCTTTATAAACATCATCCAAAAAAGTTATTAAATCTTTGCTCGACCCTTTATACTTTACTTGCAAAGATTTAGCCATCTCAACAAACAATGAATTCTTACTAAATTGTGAACTTATAGCTTTATCACCAAAAGTTGTAAAATATCGGTAAAGTAAAAGATTTAGTTCAACAAATAAAACTGTCGAATTTATATTGTTATCAAACCGATCTTTCGAAAGAAAAATAAAATTAAGAAGGAACTCTTCAACCGGATCAATATTAAAAAAATTGTTTAAAGACATTTTTTCCAAAAAAAGTTCCGATGATTTTTGCAGGGCCGCTTCCCAAAATGTAAAAAGTTTAAATCCTTCGCAAGTGTAAACAACCTTTAATCCTGCAAATGGCTCCGCGATGTTACCCGCCCCAAAATATCCCTTGTCTATAAGTAAACCATCGTTTTCTTTTGTCGCAAATTTTATTTGCGAAGTTGTAGCAAAACCTTGCATACTTTTTAATCCATTTTTAATACCGCTTGGAGTTAAAAAATCCTTTAACGCTATCAACTTTCGCTTTGCCAAACTCAATTCATCACCAAAAAGTTTTCCATAATCTTTTTGATTTAACTGCTTGTCTGTCTCCATAGATTTCTCAGCAGCTGTTTGTGGCAAAATAAAAGAACAACTCATTAACCATATAGTTAAAAATAAAATTATTTTTTTAAACAAAATCATACTCCTCCTAAGCATATTCTTAAGCAAAAATAAAAATAAAAAACTCTCACTTGCACAAAAGTAACAAAATCCAAAAATAAAAATCAATGTTTAGACTTTATTCATTAGAACTCTTCTGAAACTTTAGTATTTATGGATCCCCGCATTCGCGAGGATGACCCAAGCACCTTCGCCATTCCCGTGGAGGCGGGAATCCATTTTTTTTATTTGAATTACAAAAATAGTTTCAGAAAAAGTCTATTGATAATTTATTAATAATTAAAAAAAATAAAGATACCAAATAATTGATTCGCTATCTTTATTTTTGTTACCTTTTCAAAAGTTATGTTTCTAACAATTAGAAACATTTATTCTTATTAATATCAAAAAAAGGAGAACGAATGAGCAACAAAAAAATATTTTTGTTTATTGGACTAACTTTTTTTACACAATCAATAATTCATTCACTTGATCTAAAAAAAGTTACAATTCCAGATTGGGCAAAGCCAAAAATTAGCGAAGACTATAATAGTTCCAAAATTTCAGCAAATCTTGGAAACGAATATGTAAAAGCAAGTATAAGATATGATTTTGGTTTTGAAGGCTGCGGGGACGAAAGTTTAGCATTTCCAGAAAAAATTGAAGGTCTTGTAACATTCAATATCGGGCCTATCACTCTGAATGCTCTCAACCTGGTAGAAGATGCCTTTATAAATAAATTAAAAGAAAAAGATGGTGCAAAAGCTAGCGAAGCCGAAGGTCTACTAAAAAGCAAAAAAGTTGAAGATTTCAAAAAACTTTGTGCCGATTTAATGGTCAGCGGAAAAGATCCTATAATTCAAGCACAAGCGGCAGCTTTATTTGTCCTTGAAAGTATTGTTATATTAAATGCAGAATCAATACTTTTGGTTAAATTCATTCAGCTTGTAAAAGCGGCAAAAAAAGGTTCCCCTAACAAATATGAAGCAATTGGCGAACTTTTAAAACTTGCATCTAGATACACCCTCGCTAAACAAGCACAATATCCTAATAAACCAGCAGAAATAAATTTGAACGTCCTTCCTGCACCAATGCTAAAAATTGTAGAATCTGTCAGATTCCCAAGCCATTTGGATAACAATAGATCTGTTAACAGCGTTGAGTTTATAAATCTGCGTTTGGTAGATGTTTACAATGTACAAAATCGCAAATTTGAAGGCGACGAAGGATACACAGATGCGATGAAAGCTGCGGATCTTGTTATGATGTCCTTTTATGAAGCTGTCAAAAGATATTTGGCCATTGCCTGGAGAGCCAAAAAAGATTCCGCTGACGCCCTAAAATTTTTAACAGAGAATGTTATCAAAAAAGGCAAAGAAACCGAACGCGATAAATTTTACAAAGAAATAGAAGAAAAATTTGGAAAAGAGGCTGTCGAACAATTTAAAAACAAACTCAGAGAATATGTTATTGCTGCATCTGCATACAATGCAGCAAAAGCATCCAACAATGCGAAAATGATCGCAGAAGCTCTAAATAAATATGTAAAAGCAAAAAATGCGCTCTTAGGCACCATAATTAAATTTGCAAAGCTTCGCAAAGGTCCAAAAGGTGATGAGTTAATTATGACATTCTTAAAGCGCGAACTCTTTAAAGCAATACCTCGCACTCCTGGATTTAGCTATATTAAACCTATAATAGATCCTGTACTTGGACAGCTTGGGTTAAATATCAATATGATCGAACAATCAATGGCAGATTCTGGTGAGAAAGTTCCAGAACCACCAGTAGCTGCTGTAGAAGATCCAGGATTCAATCCTGATGAAATAGCAATAGATTAAAAATAAACGCAATAAAAAAGGAGGGGGAAATTTCCCCCTCCTTTTTTATTTTTTACTAAATTATTAAAAACTGAAGTTTGTATTGAGCATGATTCCCCATTGATCAAGAGCTGTATTTGATGAACCAAATTCATAAGAACCGGTAACACCTATCATGCAAGGACGTTTAAAAAATCTATAATTTAAACCAACGCCAGCATAAAATTTTTGTGCAAGAACTGATTGATGCGCAGCAGATGCAAGATTTAAATCGCTTGCTTGAATTCTAACAAACGATGAGTCAGATGCAACCTGCCGAGAATCTCGAACATTGTTGGCAATTTTACCTGCAGAACCTGTTACAGCTGTTTGAAGAACTCCACCGGCAGTATATGCAGGTAAACCAATATTTTCAGTCTCTGCATTCCATGCTTGCTTCAAGCTAACTTTTTCAGCTTGCTTTGCCCACAAATTGTAACCAAGCTCTACATTAAAGTCAGAAAATTTGCCGTGCAATGCTAGTAAACCTTCAAATTGGCTTTTTGGCTTAACTTTCAAATCACGCGTGAAATTGTTTATTCCATAATCCAATGTTCCAAGACCATCATTTTTTACAACCCACATATATCTTGACCAGTTTCCATTATTTACAAGATCAAATGAACGTTTTTCTGTGGATGAAAAAAGATATCTATATTTCAAATCACCATATAAAAAAATATTGCGTTTTTTACCTGTGAAAATAGAGCAGTCAAAATTAGTACCAATTCCAAGACCTGTATGTCCACCGTTTCCAACCATTGATTCAAAAAGATAATCTGCTTTAGGCGCATCCCCCAAAGCAATGAGTAAATCTCCGTAAACACCCCAGTGATATTTTTTGTAATTTGTTAAAATATTATAACCAAGCTTTAACTGTAGATCATCAAGACTTACAAGATGCATTTTGCTTGTACTGAATTTACCATACTTCCAGTACATATTGTTCAATGCGCTTCTAATATCAGTAAAACGTGCACTTGCTGGATTTGGATTCGGTTGATTAAATGAAAGAGGTGTACCTATAGACTCTACAGCAGCTTCACCTTGTTTATACTCAATAAGTTTTAAATAATGTTCTGCTTTAACAACAGGAAGAAATGCTGCGAACCATAAATTGTTTACCATAGGACTTAAATCTTGATGATAATTTATTGTAGCTCCAAATATTTTTCTTTTAGGTCTGATACTAAACATTTTATCATAATGACCTGTTGAGCCATATAAACCTAACCAACCAGAATATATATCTCCACCGCCAGACTGCAAGACATTAAGTTCCGTTTTGTTACCTAGTAAAAAATATTTTGCTAAATCTTCATCATTTCTAGATTGTTCCATATAGTATATATCTTGAAAATACACCATAGGACGATTTTTAGGTCTAACATATTCCGCTTGATCGTGCTTATATTGTGCATGAGTTAATTCAAATCCGTTTAACGCCATTTCCAAAACACCATTTTCGGTTGATGTTCTAGGCATAAAAAACGTTTGACTTGTTTTGTCGTTTTTTGCACACAATGGCGGAATGAATGCAATAACAACAATACTTGATGCTAAAACTTTCATGAACCTTTTTTTCATTGCTCTCCTTTTAAAAGGTTTTTTGTAACTATTTTTATTGTTTATTCATCGCTGCTTTTGGCAGTTGAAATTCAATGTATATAAATGTTTTTTAAAAAGAAAAGATTTTTGTAAAAAAAACTAAAAATTAATATCTAGAAGAGTTGCTTGTTTATTAATGTAATATTTTTTCTTTTCTATCATAATATTTAATATTACTCTTTCTTCTTTCCCCTCAAATAAATTTCACAATCAAGCGCAGCCATGCATCCAAAACCTGAAGAAACTATCGCCTGCATATATTTAAAATCGGCTACATCACCAGCTGCAAAAATTCCCTCTTTGCTGGTTTGGGTAGAACCTGAAAGTTTTAAATATCCATACGAATCAACTTCCAAATGATTTTTGAAAATTTCAGTGTTTGGTTTGAAACCTATAGCGACAAAAACGCCGCGCGCTGGAATCACAGATGTAGAATTGTCTTTTTGATTTTTGATTTTTACACCGGTAACATTTTGCCCGTCACCAACGATTTCCATAGCAAGCGAATTGTAAACTACATTAATTTTTGGATCTGCTAAAACTTCATCTTTGATCGGATCGTTTGCAGAAAGAGTTTCCAAATTTTGGATGATTGTGATTTTTTTGGCAAAGCGACACAAAAACGAAGCTTCTGTGACGGCGGTATTTCCACCACCGATTATCACTACATCTTGCTCTGCAAAAAATGGACCATCGCATGTTGCGCATGTACCAACACCTCGCCCCCAATATTCTTTTTCACCCCCAATATTTAGTTTGCGGTGTGATGCGCCGGTTGCGATGATGACAGAATCGGATTCGATTATTTTGCCACTTTGAGTAAAAATTTTGTAAGGTTGCGAAGAAAAATCAACATTGACAGCCAAATCGGAAATAATCTCTGCACCATATGCTTTTGCATGTTCACGAATATTGTTCATCAATTGTGCACCAAGTATCTTTTTTTCCCCTGGCCAATTTTCAATGTATGTAGTTGTCACAAGCTGCCCACCAGGCGAGTTACCTTCGATCACAAGAGGATTCAACTTTGCACGAGCTGTATAAATCGCTGCTGTAAGGCCTGCTGGACCTGATCCAATAATTACAACCTTTCTTTTCATCTAAGGAACCTTTCAAAAAATTCTATGTCATTTAGTTAATGTATAAAGAATAAAGTTTAAAGTTTTTTCTCTTCTGCAAATTTGTTTTAAAGAAACATCTTTCACCGGAATAGAGCCTTCTTCAAAAAGATCATTGCCCGGCTTAAAATAAATAAATTCTTTTAACCTGCTATTGCAAAGAAGATTAAGATAACATTTAATATCTTTCGAATCTACTTCCATATTTTCGCTACTTGCAATTTGATCTATCAAAATTTCTTCCTTCAAAATCCGCTCTGCAAGGCGCTCAACTTGATCTTCAAAATCTTTATTTTGCTTGTAAACCGAATAATCCGGTTTGTTTTTAAGCACAGCAAGAAGATCTTCTTGCTTTCTAATCACAAGATGTTTTGGAACTTCAAAGCGATGTTTTGAAAAAAATATATGAAACATTTCTTCGATGATAGCTCTTCGCTGAGAGATATCATTTCGAAATGAGAAAACTTCAACCAGTTTTTCATGCATTTCAACTTTGTTTTTCAACTTAAAATTAATTTTGAAATCGCTAAGCAAAAAAACATTGCCCTTCACAACTTCTTTGATCTTGATCAAAAAACTATGCTTTTCAAATAAGTTGTCTTCAAAACCTTTGCTTATTGGTAAATAATCAATAATAAAACTGTCACCCTCTTTTTTGCCTATAAAATATTTATTTGCAATATCGGCAAAAGATTGAAAATCAACTCGAATCCACAAATCTTGTTTGAAACTATCAAAAACTACATTTTTATCTCTATCAACCAAAAGAGCTTCGAAACAAATCCAGTCCCCAGGCTCTACGGTATCGGTTGATGACTTTTTAGTACACTCAAGCTCTTTGCGTAAAAAAATATCTACCTGCTTATCCAAATCTTTATAATTTTTTCTACGAGGAGGTTTAAAAGGAAAATATTTCCACTCTTTAATTTCTATTTTGTTTGCAAGTGAAATATCAAATAAAAACAAAATATTGCCTCTTTCATCTTGATTCATTTTTATAAGACGAGGATAACTTGCCATGTGTACTTTAGTTTCAATTATCTTTTCGATAACAAAATCCAAAATAAAATAGTGCAATAAAAAACTTTTTACCGCCGCTTCAATCTCGTTTTTATAATGTTCTTTTAGATACACCCCAGGAACAGAATTGAACCCCGAAACTTGAACCTCACTTTTGCAAAGCTCAACTGTCAAATCAAAAATTTTATTAACGATATTTGCCGGTGCCACAACTTCAATCTGGCTAAGATGCGAAGAGACATTGAAAATATCATAAAATAGCGGTATGCCATTTGTCGGTAAAGCCTCTTGCGATAAAAAAGAAATAGAATCCTGGTTCATAAATTACTCTCCTTTAATAATTTAAAAACAATTTTTTTGTAGCTTAGTTATCGAAAATAAAATTAGCGAGTGTTTTAAAATTTTGTTCTAAATTAAAAAACAATTTTGTTGAAATAACCTACAAATATTTTTTCGTAGATAAATATTTTCACAAGAACTTATGAATAAAAATTAGATATTTTGGTGCAAGAGGGGGGACTCGAACCCCCATCCTCTTTCGAGGGCTGGCTCCTAAGGCCAGTGCGTCTACCAATTTCGCCACCCTTGCATCTTATTTTGGTGGGTCGCCGGGGAATCGAACCCCGAACCTGCAGATTAAGAGTCTGTTGCTCTACCAATTGAGCTAGCAACCCAAAATTTGGAAAATCAAAAGAAAACAACCCGATATTATCAAAATCTATAAAAAACAGAAAGCATTATTTTAAGTTTAGTGGTAAATTTTAGAAACTAAATTTAAAAATTAAAACTAACCTTTTTAGAGATTTTAATGAACTTAGAAACTCCACTTGAACTTGTAAACCTAAAAGAAATCACCGATGATAAGGCTTTTTCTTTTGAACCATCAAACTTTGATGAATATTTAGGACAAAAAATAGTCAAAGAAAAACTGGAAGTTTACACAAAAGCCTGCAAAATGCGATCCGAGGCGCTCGATCATCTTTTACTTTTTGGACCTCCTGGGCTTGGTAAAACAACACTTGCAAATGTGATGGCAAAAGAGCTTGGGGTTAATATAAAAATCACAAGCGGACCGGTTTTGGAACGAAGTGGAGATTTGGTTGCAATCATTTCAAACATGGAAGAACGTGAAATCTTATTTATCGACGAAATCCACCGTCTGCCAAAAATTGTTGAAGAGAGTTTGTACAGCGCAATGGAAAATTTCTGCATAGACATGATCATAGGTCAAGGAGCAGGTGCAAAGTCTGTTAGACTACCACTAAACAGATTTACAGTAATCGGTGCCACTACAAAAACTTCTCTAATCTCTGGACCGCTGCAAACACGATTTGGAATTGTTGAACGGCTTGATTTTTATGAATCTGAAGATTTAGCACAAATTGTTATGCAAAACAGTAAATATTTAGGGATGGAAATAACTGCGCAAGCAGCTTTGATTTTGGGTCAAAGAGGCCGAGGAACACCTCGAATTGTTAAAAGATTACTAAGACGAGTTCGTGATTTCGCACAAGTAAAAAATCAAAAAATAATTGATGATTTCGTTGTTAATGAAGCTTTAAATTTTCTTGGAATTGATAATGATGGATTAAATAAGCTAGATAGAGACATTTTGATCTGCATGATAAGAGATTTTGATGGAGGACCTGTAGGTCTTGAAACACTTGCAGCAATGACGGGCGAAGATAAAGACACAATCGAAACATTTTGCGAGCCTTTTTTGCTACGACTTGGACTTTTGCAGAAAAACTCCCGCGGTAGACAAATAACTCCTAAAAAATTACCCTACTTGCGAAAAAAGCTGCTCGATGAAGATGTGATAGAACAAAATTCACTTTTTTAATATCGACGCAAAAGCATAACTTCTTCTGCATCACTTATTTCATCTTCACTTGGAGCAGGCGAAGCATCTAAATAAATATCATATCCATCTAAAAGTGAAAAGTTCTCATTAAAATTAGTTTTACAAATAAATTCATAAGCATCTTTAACTTCATTTAAAAGAATATTTTTATCTTGTTCAAAAAGAACTGGTTTATAACAAACCATAAAACTTTTTTTAGATAAACTTTTAAAAAAGGCAAACCAATCCCTAATAAACTTTTCTTGATCCTCACTTTTATCTAAATTTTTAGACTTTATATAAGAGCAATATAAATGAAGTTCTTGATCCTCCGTCAAAATTGAATCTTTCACAACTAAATAATAATTTCTTCCAACATTAACACACCGCGGAGTTTCAGCCTCTTTACTTTGAATTCTCTTCCATAACTCCTCAATCCACCCAAGAAATATTATTTTCTTTTTAAGAGCTCTAATTTGCTTATTTGCAATCCAACCAGATTTGCATTCTATTAACATATCTGAAGTAATAACATCAAACTCTACTCCATAAGATTTAATTTTTTTATCTTCAGAAAACTTTGCATGATTAATTCGTGGTGAATTCAAGCCTTGAGGAGAAAAATCTATAAAACCAAACTGTAAATCAAAGCCAACTATATCAACTTTATTTTCCCAAAAGAATCTAGCTGTATCTATCTCAAAACATCTTCCTAGATCATCTAATGGATTTTTCCGAGCAATTGAATAAGTAGAAGCAAAGCCAGAAATACCAAAAAAATATTTATTTCCGAAAAGTAAAACTTCTTCGTTTGAAAACGGCAATATTCTATTATAACTAAATATATTTATTGAAAAAAAAGAAAATAAAATTAAAAAAAAATAAAAACGACTAGGCCAAAACAATCTAAAGATGTGATAAAGCGAACGCTTTTTTACTAAACTATTCATTGCTTCCCCCTTTGACAGTTATACACTATCATTTGGGTAATATTACTTCAACAGAATAACCAACTGCAATAAAATAAGATTTAACATAATTTCATTTTATTGCAGCTGATATTTAGCTTCTATAAATTCTAGAGCCATCGACAATTTTAATACCTTCCTCTTCTATAATTGATACAAATTCATTGCCAACCTTATTTTTACTAAAAACTACAAATTTTTTCGCATAAATCTCTTCAAGTAATTCCTTCCACAAGGATCTGTATGCCTCTTTATTTACCACATTTGCAAGCCAAGAACAAGTTAACCCTAATGGCACATTTTTTGTACAGTCACCATTTAAACTTAAATACCATTTATTACGATCCATAAGGACATCAACACCTACTCTACCGTTATTTATTTCATCCCGAAGTAATCTCAACCACCCTAAAACATGATGCTCTTTATTAAACTGATATTCGGCTTTACTACCATGCAAATTTCTACAATTTTTGGCTTCTATCAAATATCGATTTGTTACCACATCATATTCGGTTGTTCTAAATTGAAAATCTATACCCGCAAAACAAACATCTTGCGGACCATTAATCGGTTCTATCTGCAAGCTAAAACCTTCAACTATTTGATTCTTTTCCCCAAGCGCAAAAAGCGCAGCTTCCAATTCAAAAACCCTACCTTTTTGTCCCTCTTTATCGCGCTCAAAATTTTCCATCACAGTATCAAAACCAATCACCTGCGAAAAAAAATTCTTTGCAGCATCAATTATTTGATCGTTAGATAAAGCAGGAAAAAAACTTAAAATATTTATTGGAAACAATAAAAGAATAAACAATGCCAATTGTTTAAAACCTGATAAAAAACTTCTCATCTCAAGCCCCCCTTCGATAGAGAATTCTTACCTTTATTTTAATTTTAGCCCTTCTTAAACCAAACTCTCAATCAAGTCGTAAAAACTTTAAATTAAGTTTTGTAATTCAAATAAAATTTTTTATAAATCCGCAAGTCGACAATTAAAACAAAAATAGTTAAATTATTCTGGAATCATTTATAAATTTGAAATTTATAAACATTGGAGAAACTATGTCAGGACATTCTAAATGGGCGACGATAAAAAGAAAAAAGGCCGCTCTAGATGCTAAAAAAGGTAAAGTATTTACAAAAATCATTAGAGAAATAACTGTCGCTGCAAGAGATGGCGGTGGCGATATCGCTGGAAATGCAAAATTAAGACTTTTGATAGAAAAAGCAAAATCTGAAAATATGCCTATCGACAATATTACCCGTGCGATAAAAAAAGGAACTGGCGAACTTGCAGGCGAAAATTATGAACCATTTATGTACGAAGGATATGGACCAGCTGGAGTAGCAATTTTAGTTGAAACTTTATCCGATAATAAAAACAGAACGGTTTCAGACCTTCGACATTTATTTATAAAATCTGGCGGAAAACTAGGCGAAGGCGGCTCGGTTAGTTGGATGTTTGAAAAAAAAGGTGTTATAGCAATAAAATCAAACGGACATAGCGAAGATGAAGTTTTAGAAAAATTAATAGATTACAATATTGATGATATTTCTTTAGACGAAGATCTTTTCCATATTTATTGCGCGACCGAAGATCTCGAAAAAGTTAAAAAAGCGGCAGAAACACAAAACTTAAAAGTTGAATCATCCGAAATAGCATGGGTTGCAAAAAATCCTCTTGAAACATCAGCTCATGATGAAGAAAAAGTTTATAAATTACTTGAAGAGCTAGAAGATCTTGATGATGTTAACAGCGTCTTTGCCAATTTAAAATAAAAGGAGATGTACAATGCTGCTTAGTATGACAGGTTACGGAAATCAAATAGTAGAAATAAACTTAAATAAAAAGAAAAAAATAAATCTCAACATCGAACTAAAATCGATCAATTCTAGATTTTTTGAAATCACATGTAGATTTCCAAACAGTCTGATTTTTCTTGAAAATGATATAACTTCCATGCTCAAAAATAACATTTTAAGAGGACGAATTTATCTTACGATTTCAACAGAATCTGGCGATAATGAACTTCAAAAAATTTCTCCCTCCATTTCCGTTGTCGAATCATACATAACAGCAGCAAAAACATTAAAATCCAAATTTCAACTTCAAGGAAATATCACCATTTCCGACATACTTTCACTGCCCAATGTTTTTGTAACAGAAAAAATAGAAATCACTAAAACCGTAATCGATGCGATTTTGGATGCTATAAAAAAAGCAGCTGAAAAGCTTGCTAAATCTAGAAGAAATGAAGGAGCATGCATTCAAAAAGATTTAGAAGACCGCATAAAAAGCTGTACTTCTTTGATGGAAAAAATTAAGAAAATAAATGAACAATTGATGAAAGAACAAAAAAACTTGGTTTCTAAAACACTTTCCTCCGCACAAGAAGGAAACGAAGAAGCAAAAGGACAACTTGAAAATGCATATGCAATCCTTAACAAAATGGACATAAACGAAGAAGTCATAAGATTTCAAAGTCACCTCGATAATGCAAAAAAAATAATAAAAAATAAAGACGCCGAAAAGGGAAAACATTTAGATTTTGTTTTGCAAGAACTTGCCCGCGAAATCAATACAATTACCGCTAAGGGATCAAACTTTGATCTAAATACTCTTGCTGTTAATATCAAAGTGGAACTTGAAAAAATCCGAGAGCAAGTTCAAAATGTCCTCTAAAAAAACACTTTTTATAACTCATCTTGCAATTGGCGACTTTTTATACATGCAACCATATTTTAAAAAATTAACAGAAAAACTTTCTTTTTTAAAAATAGATCTTTGTGTCGATGAAAGCCGTGGAAAATCAAGCTTTTGGTTTAATTTTTTCAAAAAACCACAACAATCAAATGCTGTCGTAGAATGGGCAAAAAAAAGCAATATCTTCGATATCGTTTATCATGTAACATCGAATCCCAAATCTAAAAAAGAATTTTTACAAAAAGCAGCCGCTGAAAATTATATTCAAGTAATCTCGTTTGGATGCCTGCGCCCTTGGGTTTACAATGATTACACTGAAAAAATAAGTAAATCTGCTTTTAAAGCTGGAATTCGAAGTAATGAAGAGAAATATGACAGAAATTTAAATATGTTTTTAAAAGATTCTCTACCAAATTGTCACATAACAGATCTTTATGGCTTCTGGTTTGAAAGACTATTTAATTTTAAATTAAAAGATGAAGAAAAATTACCACAAATCGAGATTGATAAAAAAATAGAAACTTCAGTTTTAGCAAAACATCCACAAATGAAAAATCGATCATCAGTTTTTATCAATGCTTTTGCAAGCAATAAAAAAAGAAGCTGGCCAATGGAAAATGTAGCTTCATTGATATCAGAGCTAAAAAAAATTCCAAAATTTGCCAACCAAAATTTCATTGTAAACATACCACCACAAGAAGTTGAAAACTTTGAAAATAAAAAAGAAATTTATAAAAATGAAAACATCATCTTTTTTACAGCAAAAGAAAGTTTTTTTGAACTACCTGCAATGCTTTCACTCTGTAACTTAGTAATCTCCGTAGAAACATCTACAATGCATTTGGCTCAAGCTTTAAAAATTCCGCAAATTGCACTCATGAGAACAAAATCTCCAGAGTGGAAACCATACAAGCTTGAGGAATCCAAAATAATATTTGCCCCTAAAGATCTCCATATTAAATCCATTACCCCACAAGAAGTTTTAAATAAAATAAAATGTACTTTTTGCCAAACATCTTAACCCTATTCCGTATATTACTTACGCCACTTTTTTTATATTTTATCTTCAATGAAAATCATTATTTTATTGCGATTGTAATTTTTACTATTGCAAGCATTACAGATTTTTTTGATGGTAAAGTCGCACGAAAATATAATGCAAATTCTGAGTTTGGAAAATTTTTAGATCCGCTCGCAGACAAAGTATTAATCTTATCTACATTTGCAGCTTTTTATTTTCTAAACATTATACCGCTTTGGTTTTTGATAATAATTTTTATTCGAGATTTACTAATAACTTGTTTGAGAATTTTCATGATAAAAACAGGAAATTCATTACAAACTTCTAAAAATGCAAAATTTAAAACCACATTCCAATTTATATTTATTTATTTTTTATTTTTGTTTTTACTTTGCAAATTTTACTTTGCATCGGAAATACAACTTTTGGTAATTGCATCATCTTATATTTTACCGATTTTTACATTCTTTATAGCATTTTCAACCATAGAAAGCGCTATGGATTATCTACATAAAATCAAAGCCATAAATCAAAGCAAAGTTGTATTTAAAACTTACGAATTTTTAACAACATTTTTTTATATTGGAAAAATTAAATATGCACCCGGAACTATCGCAAGTTTCATAGCTATGCTTTTATTTTTATTTTTACCACAAGTTCAAACAATAACATTCTTTCAAATTTTATTTATCTTATTCACCCTAGGTGTAGTTTCTTCTAAATTTGTAGCTGAAAAATTAGGACAAAAAGATCCCGCGCAAATTGTTATTGATGAAGTAGTCGGAATGTGGTTTGCAACTTTCATGTTACCCCAAAACTTTGTTTGGTATTTTGCAACTTTTTTTATTTTTAGATTTTTTGATATTTTCAAACCATTTTTGATTAAAAAAGTAGAAAAAATAAATGGCGGATTAGGTATAATGCTCGATGATATTTTGGCAGCCTTTTATACAAATTTGATAATTTTTATATTGATGAGGTTTTTAGTATGAATGAAACATTAAAGCGAATTTTGACAGGAACAATAAGTGGAATTTTATTCTTCGGATGTTTTTTTTATTCTGCTAACTTATGCACAATTATTTTGTTAGCAGTTTTGATTTACATTTTAATATTTGAATGGCCTAAAATCATTAATCCTAAAAGTTTAAATTTTTGGCTTATCACACCACTTTATCCAATACTTCCAACCATTTGTTTAATTTATTTAACAAAACACTTTTACAGCTCAAACAAATTAATCGCGCTTTATCCATTTTTAATCGCATGGACGGCGGACACGGCTGGATATTTTGTAGGTAAATTTTTAGGCAAACACAAAATTTGTCCGCAAATAAGCCCTAAAAAAACATTTGAAGGATTGCTTGGGAGCTTTGCCTTTGTAACAATTGTTAATTTATTTTTACTTCACAAAAATTTATATCAAACAGTTTCAATTTCGATCCTGTTAACACTTGTGGCTTTTGGCGGCGATATTTTCGAATCATTTTTAAAAAGAAAAGCCGGCGTCAAAGACACCGGCTCAATTTTGCCTGGACATGGTGGATTATTAGACCGATTTGATTCTGTTTATTTTGTAGCGATTATTTTATTGCTGTTTTTCTTGTTCGTTAGTTAAAGTAGAATCCTCTGGTTCAATAACAGAAATTACCCAAAAATTCAATCCTTCTAATGTGAAGCTTTTTGGAATGTACAATACAGAATTGGTCGTTACACTAAAATTGGACTTCATTATTTCAGCAATAAAAGTCCGCGCACTTTCTTTATCCGAAAACCTAATAGCCTCCGTTGGATTTTTTGTTGTTTCCTCATTAGCCTTTAAATAACGTAACGATAAGCTATTTTTTCTTCTTGGCATAGCCTCCATTGCAAGAGCAAAACTCGCAATTGTCAAAGAAACTAAAGCCAATTTAATTAATTTTTTCATATATTTTATCTCCTAATATTTATTCCATAACAATTATAAAATTCTACAACTTCTTTACTTCTAATTTCTGGAACATCTAAAGCTTTCAGCACATCCAAAACAATTAAAAGAAAATTAGCTTCATCTTCTTCGCAACGTTTAGCTTGTAAAAATCTCACTAACTCATTTCCCATCATTTCTGATTTTTTAATAGGATCTAAATCTAATCTACTTAAATATTGCGTTCTTAATGATACTATCGTTTCTAAAACAGACGTAACTGTTTTAAATTTTGAATATTCAATAGGATATTTTTCATTAATAAGTAACCCTGAAACAGGACCTTTAACCAAAATATCCACTTCTTTAAAAGAAATTATTTTATCTGCAGATAATAAATAAATGTTTAAGGCTAAACACAAAAGTAATATTTTTTGTAATTTCATAAATTATTCCCTAATTCTTATTTTAAAAACGATACAACTTCCGATTGCTTAATTACTTTTGCTTCCCCTGTTTGCATATTTTTGACCGAAACAGTTCCCGCCATTCTCTCACTCTCGCCCAAAATGAGAACATATTTTGCCCCCATTTTATTAGCTTTTTTCATCATGTTGGTCACAGATGCATTATCCAAAATTAAATCTGTACACAAATTTGCAGCTTGCATAGCATCTGCAAGTAACAAGGCTAAACTAACTTCATCTTTTGAAAGCGGAATAATCACATTAAGTGAAGGTGTTTGGGGCAAAACAAGCTTATCTTTTATTAAATCCAAGATCATAAGAATTCTACCAATCCCAAAACCTGCGCCAATCGATGGATAATCTTGACTTGAACCAAGCTCTAAAGCTAAACCATCATATCTTCCTCCGCCACCAAAAGCTGTTTGCGCTCCCAAATCTGAAGAACAAAATTCAAAAACAGTTTTGTTGTAATAGTCTAAACCTCTGACAAGGGAACTATCATAAACAAAATTAACCGATAGATGTGTTAATAATTTTTGAAGATATTCCCATTCTTGTTTGGATTCGTCTGATAAAAAATCAACTAGTTTTGGCGCAGTTTTATAAAGAGCTGCACATTTCTCTTCTTTGCAGTCAAATACTCGCAAAATATTTTTTTCTTTGCGCACTTTACATGTTTCACAAATATCGTTTTCATTTTTTTGCAAAAATTTATAAAGCTCTTCTTTAAACTTTACTCGATCTGAAGAAACGCCTAAAAAATTGATTTTTAAGATATAATTTTGAAATTTTAGTTTTTCACTAAAAAAAGAATCAAACATTTTTATAATGTTTGCATCTTGAGCGATGGAGCTTGCTCCAATAATTTCTATATTAAATTGAGAAAATTGCCTCCATCGACCTTTTTGAGGACGTTCATGTCGAAACATTGGACCATGGGCGTAAACTTTCCATGGAGTTGCTGGCTGATTTTCAAGAAAAGCCCGCATAGTTGGAGCTGTTGCTTCCGGACGAAGACAAATGCTTTCCTCAGAGCCACTTTTAAATGTGTACATTTCTTTTGTTACCACATCCGTTTCACTACCAAGCGAGCGTACAAAAAGATTTGTATGTTCCAAAATCGGAGTTTGAATTTCTATAAAATTATATAAATTTAAATGTTTTTTAAATTCATCAATGAGAAAATTGTACAATGTTAAATCAAGCAAATCTTCAGTTCCACGAACTTTTGAAAACATACTTTTTCCTTTTTAATCTTAAAACTCCAATAAATAATGTTTATTTTCAAACATTTTAAGAGTTTAGCAAAAGTTAGAAATAGCTCAAAATTTTTTAGTCTTTTAAAATTGGGCTTATTTGACTACATGAAAATTTTTTGATACTTTTTATTGTACTGTTTGCAAGCTAGGATAATGCTGATTTCTAAAATCTTTTTATCAAATCTACCAATCAAAATTTGTTGATTTGTAATTAAGCGGCTAGTAGATAGTTTGTTTTGTAATATTTTATCATTTTTTAACCCTTTTAACCTTAAATGATGGTCAAAAAAGACCTCAAATTAAAGGCAACCACTAAGGAATAATCGATATGCAAAAAAAACCAAGCGGTTTGAATACTTCGGCAATGTTAAATTTCGAGTTTAGCGAGCAAGAAGGCGCGCTAAATCAAGAACAATTAAAAGAACTTGAATCTTTATATGGCGAAATCAATCAATTCCAAGAAGGAATTGTTCTCGCTGGAAAAATTGTAAATGCAAGTTCTGATGGTGTCTTAATCGATATTCAATACAAATCTAACGGACTAATTCCATCTCATGAATTTTCGCCAATCGAACTTAAAAGACTTACACCTGGCAACGACCTAGAAGTAGTAATCGATCGTTTAGAAGATGAAAGTGGAAACGTAGTTCTTTCCTACCAAAAAGCAAAAGCTCTTCGCGCATGGAATAAAATCACTGAAACATCTGAAAAAGATGAACCTGTCAGCGGTATAGTCACTCATAAAGTCAAAGGTGGTTTAAGCGTAGATATCGGAATTCCAGCTTTCTTACCAGGCTCTCAAGTTGACGTTCAAAGAGTATCTGATTTTGACCAATTCGTAGGTCAAGAAGTTACTTGCAAAATCTTAAAAGTTAACAAAAAACGTGGCAACGTCATCATCTCAAGAAGAAAATATATTGAAGAACAAAAATACGAAGATCGCAAAAAAGCACTTGATACTATTCAAGAAGGTCAAGTTGTTAGCGGTATCGTAAAAAATATCACCAATTACGGTGTGTTTGTTGATATCGGCGGAATCGACGGATTATTACATATTACAGACATGTCATGGGGAAGAGTCAATCATCCAAGCGAACTTGTAAAGATTGGCGATACCATCTCTGTAAAAGTTTTATCATTTGATAAAGACAGAGAAAAAATCTCTCTTGGCATGAAACAATTAACCGACAATCCTTGGTTGAATATCGAAAATAAATATTCAATAGGCAGCACAGTAACAGGCAAAATTTCAAGCATCACGGATTACGGCTTATTTGCTGAGATCGAAAAAGGTATTGAAGGTCTTGTACATATTTCAGAAATTTCATGGACAGACAGAATCGCAAACCTTTCAAAGCATTACAAAATAGGCGATGAAATCAAAGCTAAAATCGTAGCACTTGATGTAGAAAATCGTAGAATGTCTCTAAGTATCAAACAACTTGCTGAAGATCCTTGGAAAAAGGTAGCTGAAACAATCAAACCTGGCGAAAAAATCAAAGGCCAAATCAGCAATATTACTGATTTCGGTTTATTTGTTAGAGTCGCTAATGGAATCGACGGACTTGTTCACGTTTCAGATTTATCTTGGACAGATCATATAGCTCATCCAAATGAACTCTTCAAAAAAGGTGATGCTGTTGAAGCTGTTGTACTTTCTATAGATCCAGACAATAGAAAAATATCCTTAGGTATCAAACAACTTAAAGATGATCCTTGGAAAGATATTGAACAAAGATATCCAGTAGGCACAGTTGTCGAAGGAACAATAACAAAAATTACCAATTTCGGTGCTTTTGTTAAATTCCAAGACGGCATTGAAGGCTTAGCTCATATTTCTGAACTTTCAAACAAAGAAATTGGTAAAATTGAAGATATTTTAAAAGTTGGCGAACAAGTCAGCTTCAAAATTATCAAAGTTAACCAAGAAGAAAGAAAGCTTGCTTTGAGCTTAAAAGCTTTAACAATTCCTCAAGAAACTAAAGAAAAAACAGTTGCTAAAGAAAAAGTAGTTGCTAAAGAAAAAACAACTTCCGCTGCTGCGCCTAAAAAGAAAACAGCTCATGCAGAAGCTCCAGCTAAGAATGGTTTCAACAACTCCTTACAACAAGCATTAGCAGATCACGCAGCTAAAATTAAAGATAAAAACTAAAACTTGAGGAACAATTATGACAGAAAGAACATTAGCTCTAATTAAGCCAGATGGTGTTGTTAAAAAATATTCTGGTAAAATAATTGATCGAATCGAACATGAAGGTTTCACAATAATCAACTTGAAAAAACTTCAATTAACAAAAGAACAAGGTGAAGCTTTTTATGCAGTTCATAGAGAAAAACCTTTTTTTGGAGAACTTGTAGAATATATTACATCAGGACCAATCATTGCAATCGCCCTTGAAAAAGATAACGCTGTATTAGCATGGCGAAATTTAATGGGCGCTACAAATCCAGAAAAAGCTGAACCAAACAGTATACGAAAACTATATGGAACAAGCTTAAATTCAAATGCAACACATGGTTCAGACTCTATTGAAAATGGTCAAAAAGAAATTGCTTTCTTTTTCCCAAATCTGAAATAAGATTCAATAAAAATAGCAAAAAAAGAGGGCGTTTAAAAACGCCCTCTTTTTTTATGTCTATACAAAACCTAATAAATCTCTGGTCGCTTTTTGCTCTTCACAAAGGCATCAAGTTCCATTAAATATTTAATTAAATCTTCTAGCTGTGATAAACGAATTGAGTTTGGACCATCACATAATGCTTTTTCTGGATTATCATGTACTTCCATGAATATACCCGCGATTCCTGCTGAAACTGCAGAAATTGCAAGATCGGCAACAAAGCTTCTATCTCCACCTGAAGCATCGCCCAAACCACTTGGTTTTTGGACTGAATGAGTTGCATCAAATGTGACCGGTCGGCCAAAAGATTTCATTGTGGTAAAATTTCTAAAATCAACAATCAAATCTCCATAACCAAAAGCATAGCCTCGCTCACAGAGCCAAATATTTTTATTGCCAGTAGATTCAATCTTTTTAGCAGCTTTTTCAATAGCACCACAAGTAACAAATTGTCCTTTTTTCAAATGTACAATTTTCCCACTTTTACCAACTGCTAGTAATAAATCAGTCTGTCTACATAAAAAAGCTGGGATTTGTAAAATATCCGCAAAAGAGGAAATTTCTTCAACTTGAGATGACTCATGAACATCTGTGATTATTGGCAAATCTAATTCATTTTTGACCTTAGACAAAATCTTTTTGCCCGTCGCTAATCCTACACCTCGAAAACCAGAAAGTGATGTTCGGTTTGCTTTATCAAAAGAACTTTTAAAAATTAATTTAAAGTTAAGCTTTTCTGAAAGTTTTTTGAGGCTTTCAGCCATTTTTAGCGTGTGACTTTCACTCTCAATTACGCAAGGGCCTAAAATAAAAATAAGAGGCTTTTCGTTTCCTCTTATTTCTTTTAAAAATGAAAAATTTTTATTCTCCACTAGCATTTACCTTTTCAGTTTTAGTGTTTGGCAAATTTAGAGATTTTATAGCTTCATCCAAGATTCCGTTTATAAATTTATAGGAATTTTTTTCACCAAAGCTTTTTGCAAGCTCAATTGCTTCATTAATGATAATAGCAGCTGACGTATCTTTATTATTTTCAAATTCCCACATGGCAAGACGCAAAATTAAAAGAGTACAACAACCAAGCCTGTCTATTTTCCAATTTTTTAACAGAGGTGTAATTTTGGCATCTAATTCTTCACGTTTTGCTATCGTATCGCGTGCTATTTTTATAGCAATAAAATCATCCGGAATTTCTAAATTAAAACCTCGACGAAAATTATCAATAACTGATTCAAAAGATACTGAATAATCAAATTGTTCCATCGCATACATAAACTGAAAAATTAAACAACGAACATCACGCATCGTTTTAGGTGTTCGCATTTTATCATTCTCAATATCAATTAACGCTTGATCTTCGCTTTCGATCTGCGAACGTAATTCTTGCTCGGAAACCTTAAAATCGGAACTATCAGAATCGGCAGTTTTATCGATTTTTAAAACATCTTTTAATTGGTCGTCATTTTCCAAAACATTTTTTTTCATAATTTCAAAATCCATTTAAAAAAGATCAAATAAAATCTACTACTCCCGATTCTTTTTTAAATTAACAACGCTCTATGTATTTATTTTCTCGAGTATCAACTTTTACTTTGTCGCCCTCGTTTATAAAAAGAGGAACTTGTACCGTAACGCCAGTTTCAAGTTTTGCAGGTTTTGAAGCGCCACCTTGAGCTGTATCACCTCGAACTCCAGGAATAGTTTCAACAACTTTTAATTCCATAAAAGTTGGAGCTTCTAGAGATATTGGTTTGCCGGTAAAAAATACAACTTTATAAATTTCGTTTTCTTTAAGATAATCTTTTGCGGATTCGACCTGTGAAGAATTAAATTCAAGCTGTTCATAGTCACTTTGATCCATGAAATGGTGCAAATCACCTTCTTTGTAGAGATATTGCATTTTTTTGTACTCTAGATCTGGTTCATCAAATTTTTCACCCGATCTAAAAGTCTCTTCTAGCATTCGGCTTGTAATCAAGTTTTTAAGCTTTGTTCGTACAAATGCGCCACCTTTTCCTGGTTTTACATGTTGAAACTCTACAACAAGCCATGGCTCATTTCTAAGTAATATTTTGCTGCTACCTCTTTTGAAATCTGATGTTGCTATCACAATTCACCCTTTAAAAAATAACTATTAATTAATTTGAAATTTTTCGAAAACATTTTGTAGTGTAATACATAAGTTAAAAAAATGGTATAAAAAAGCAATTTCTTTATCAATCTTAAGGAAAAAATCAAAAAAAGAAGGCCCGGACAAATTCCAGGCCTAACATAAAACTAATTTAATCAGTTATTTACTTCCAAAAGGCCACCAAGTTCCTGATTTTTCATCAGTATTTTCTTCATCAACAGCCTTATGTTTTTTAGAAGCTAATTGATTCTTTAAATCATTTATTTCAGCTTTTAATGATTGATGTTCGGTAACAATTGACTGATATTCGCTTTTTAAGTTCTGAAATTGAACTTCTAATGCTGCAGCTCTTTCATTTGCCCTTGATGCCATTTCAGCAGCCCTACTTGCCATATCCATTGATACGCTTGAACTACCGCTACTTGCAGGCGCTTGAACAACAGTTACTTTTTCACTTTTAGAAGTCATTGCAGAACCAAGCATACTACCACCCAAACCTCCAACTAAACCACCAACCATCGCATCCCCGCCATGGCCTGCAAAAAGCCCGCATGAAGAGATTGCAAATAAACCTAACATCAATTTATTTGTTTTATTCATAATTATTCCTTTTCACTCTAAATATCACATTTTTAAAGCGATACATTACGTTACAATTGCATTAAAACAAAAGTTTATTTTTTTGTTACAAATTTACTCTTTAACCTACTAACTTCAGTCTCTAATCTATTATTTTTGGTTTTTAAAGATTGAATTTCAGCAAGCATTGACTGATGTTCGTTTTTTAAATTCTGAAATTGAATTTCTAGTACAGCAGCTCTTTCATTTGCCCTTGATGCCATTTCGGCAGCCCTACTTGCCATATCCATTGAAGCAGTTGAACTTTCACCACTTGCTGGTGCTTGAACAACGGTTACCTTATCCCTCTTGGATGTCATAGCAGAACCAAGCATACTACCGCCCAATCCACCAACTAAACCACCTATTGCAGCATCTCCACCACCGCCAGCAGAAAGTCCACAAAAAGAAATCGTAAATAACCCCAACATTAATTTATTTGTTTTATTCATAATCACTCCTTTTCAAATTAAAAATCACACTTTAACGTGACATATTTCTTTTCACTTTTTACAATTACAGTTGTAGTACATTATTATATTTGCACATTGCAAATATTTATGTCAACAAAGTTTAAAATTATTTCTATTTTGATAAAATACCGGGAGATTTTTAATTATGAAAAATCGCATCCTTAACCTTATAAACCAAGAACAAAACCGCCAAGAAACCACAATAAATTTGATAGCATCCGAAAATTATGCATCGAAAGATGTTTTAGCAGCCGCCGGTTCTGTTTTAACCAATAAATATGCTGAAGGCTATCCACAAAAAAGATATTACGGCGGATGCAAATTTGTAGATGTAGTTGAAGAAGAAACAATAAAACTTGGTAAACAACTTTTTAATTCAAATCATATAAACGTTCAACCTCATAGCGGCTCCAGTGCAAATATGGCTGTTTATTTTAGCAAGCTAAATCCCGGCGATACCATTTTGGGAATGTCACTTAGTTGCGGCGGACATTTAACTCACGGTCACAAAATCAATTTTTCTGGAAAATTGTTCAACTTCGTACCTTATTTTGTCGATAAAGAAACAGAACTTCTCGATTATGATAAAATCGAAAAGCTAGCTGAAGAATATAAACCTAAAATGATCGTCGCCGGAGCATCTGCATACTCGAGAATCATCGATTTTGCAAAATTCTCGGACATTGCCAAAAGACATAATGCGCTCCTTTTTGTCGATATGGCACACATAGCAGGACTTGTAGCTGCAAAGTTACATCCATCACCAGTAGGGTTAGCAGATTTTGTAAGCAGCACAACACACAAAACTTTGCGTGGACCTCGAGGCGGAATGATTATCTGCAAAGAAGAGTTTGCAAATTTAATAGATAAATCTGTAATGCCGGGAATACAAGGTGGACCACTAATGCACATCATCGCAGCAAAAGGAATAGCTTTCAGCGAAGCGCTTGACCCTAAATTCACAGACTATCAAAAACAAGTGATTCTAAATGCTAAAATAATGGCTAAAACATTAAAGGATTTAGGTTATAACATTGTTTCAGGTGATACCGACAACCACCTATTTTTAATAAATTTGAAAAAATCAAAAATCGCAGAAAGTTTTCCACAAATAAATGGATTCCAAGTTGAACAAGTCTTGGAAAACTGCAACATTTCTCTTAACCGAAATAGCATCCCATTTGACACCGAATCCCCTCTTAAAACCAGTGGAATTCGTATCGGAAGTCCTGCTATAACAACCCGAGGGTTTAAAGAAAAAGAAGCAATTCAAGTTTGCCTTTTCATAGATGAGATAATTAAAAATCAAAATAATGAACAATTTTTACAAAAAGTTACAACCGAGATAAAAACTTTATGCGATAAGTTTCCAATTTATCAATAAATAAAGTTTTATTTCCCGTACTAGCTTTTAAATTTTTAGAATTTATAATTAAACCTTAAGGTTTAGTCTGTTTTATTGGTTAAATTTGATAAAAATAAATGAATACATTAAAAAGAATTTTTAGCTATACAAAGAAATACTGGAAACGGTTAGTTTTATCCATTATCGCTGCAACAGCTTATGGAATAATTTCTGCAGCCCCAACTTACCTTATCAAGTTCTTAGTTGATAAAGTTTTTGTCGAAAGATTAACTTATCTTTTGATCCCTTTTGTCATAATCATGATCAGTTTATTCTTGGTAAAAGGTCTTTTTATGTATCTTTCAAACTATTACATGAACTGGGTTGGCAGCAAAGTGGTCAATGACATTCGCTTAGATCTTTTCAAAAAAATAATTTATTACCCAACATCCTTTTATCAAGAAAAAACTACCGGCGACCTCATGTCTCACTTTTTGAGTGATATAACAATGATCCAAAACGCATCTTCTTCAGCTATAAAAAATGGTGTAAGAAGTTTTTTTGAAGCTATATTTTTGCTTTTAGTTGCAGTGTATCAAACTCCAAAACTTGCTTGTGTCATTCTTATTTTAGGACCCGTAATTGCATTTATTATCAAAAGAATGGGCACAAACATGCGAGAAACGGCACGAAGAAGTCAGAACAGCATGGGTTCTATAAGTTCGATTTTACAAGAAATGTTTATCGGAATTCGAGAAATCAAATCTTTCAATGCAGAAAACAGCACAACTTCTAAATTTGCAGGCTATCTACACAACTATTTCTCCTCGATAATGAAAAACGTCCAAGCCATTTCTATCACACCAGCTCTTATCGAAATCATAGCAATGAGTAGCTTTGGAATTATTTTTTATGTGGCTGCATTGCAGGTTTTATCTGGAAGTATCACACCTGGACAATTAACATCATTCTTTGCTGCAATGTTATTTGCCTATCAACCATTAAAAAGACTTATCAACGTTTATACTGATGTTCAAAGCGGTATCGCATCCGCAAACAGAGTATTTGAAGTTATGGACAAAACTTACCCAACACAAAAAACAGGAAATATTATCATAAACAATTTCTCAAATGCTCTTACATTCGAAAACGTTTCCTTCGAATACAACAAAAACCAACCGGTTTTAAAAAATATATCGATCAAACTAAACAAAGGTGAAACAATTGGAATGGTTGGACCATCGGGAAGCGGAAAAAGTACTTTTTGCGATTTACTTTTAGGTTTTATCGAACCAAGCAACGGGGCTATCAAAATTGATGGCATTGACTTAAGAACCATTTCCACAGAAAGTTTAAGGTCTCAAATAGGATATGTCGGCCAAAAAACATTTTTATTCAACGATACGATCTTTGCAAACATTTCATATGCAAAACCAAATGCAACGATGGAAGAAGTTGAAGCTGCGAGTAAAGCAGCTTTCGCACATGAATTCATCGAAAACCTTCCAAATGGTTACCAAACAATTGTAGGCGAAAATGGAACATTACTTTCCGGTGGACAAAAACAAAGGCTTACCATCGCTCGAGCTCTACTCAAAAATCCTGATATTTTGATCTTTGACGAAGCCACATCAGCGCTCGATACAAAATCTGAAGAAATGATACGACTTGCTCTCGAAGAAATTTCAAAAACAAAAACAGTAATTATGATCTCACACAGAATGTCTTTAATTGAAAAAATGGATAGAATTTTAATGATTCAAAATGGTGAAGTCATAGAAATGACTAAAAATGTTATGCCTAAAGAAAATTTAGAGTTAAAACAGATATAATTTATAGCGCCAATTTTTATCTTAGATTTTTTCTAATTCGATAGTCAAAAACCATCCAACTCTATTATATCCAAACAAAAAAGCCAAAAAATAAGCAATTAACCTTACAGGTTTAGATTTATAGTAAAGCAAGTCATGACTAGAAACCATAGCCTTTATAGAAATTAATTTAACAGGCAAATCTTTTATTAAATTTTTAACTTCTTTAAATGTATAAGCTTTCGTTCCCAAACTTTCTTGATCATAAAACAATACGTCTTTAAACGATCTAAAAATTTTACCTTTCAATAATGCTGTTTTAACCCATCTATAAAAAGCAAAAAGAGAATGCCTGTTATAAATCATTATTTTTATCTTTCCACTATTCTTTGTAACTCTTACAATTTCTTCCAAGCATTTTTTTGTATCAGGAGAATGATGTATCACACCCCACGAATAAACAAGGTCAAAAAAGTTACTTTCATAAGGTAAATTTTCTGCATCTGCAACTCTTAAATCTTCTGTGTTTAAGTTATATAAATTCAGCCGATTCGTTACATTGTCTATAGCTTCTTGCGTCAAATCTATTCCATAAGCAATCGCTCCCGATCTAACCCATTGTAAAAAATCAGACCCAGCACCAATGCCAACCTCTAATACTTTTTTATCTTTCAATCGTGTGAATTGCGCAAATGAAAAAATTTCAGGTTCAATTTTATAACGAAACTGTTCTATTTCTTCAAAATAATCTTTTGAATATTTAGGCTTCTGAGTAACTTCCGTACCACAGCTAGCTTTATTCCAATGATTAAAAACTTCTTTTTTTAGATTATTCTTTTCCATTACACACTCACAAATTTAATTTCAAAATATTTTCATAAATTGATTCTATCTTTTTTAACTGCTCTTTTATTGAAAAATGCTTATTACAAAATTCAAAATTTTCTACGCCTAAATTTCGTTGTAAAACATTATCAAGCAAAATAAATTTTAATTTATCGGCCCATTCATCAATATTTTGGGGATTAATCAAATATCCTGTTTTTTGATCAATAACTAATTCCTCCAATGGAGATAAATTAGATGCAATAACAGCTTTTTTCATAAATCCAGCCTCAATTAAAGGTCTTGCAAAATGTCCAACAGTTGCAGGAAAAACTATTACAGAAGATTCTGCCATTATTTGCGGTACATTTTTGATCGGCCCTAAAAAAATAATTTTATCTTTTATTTTTTCTAATATTTTATTGATTTGTCTTTTATAAACTTCACTTGGCAAAAAATATTTAAAATACGATTTAGATTGTTGATTATTAAAATATCCGGCAACAACAAGTTTTGCATTCGGAATTTCTTTTAATAGCTTTTCAAAGGCCTTAAAAATAACCAATGTCCCTTTTTCTTTTGACAGCCCTCCCAAAAATAAAATTTTTAAATCATTATTAGCGTATGGGTATAAATTATAGTCAAATATTTTAGGATCAACCGCATTATAAACAACTTCTACTTTTGGATTGTTTTGCCATGGTTTTGCATCGTTTTTGCAAATTGGTACAATCTTCGTAGCATATTTCTCCACAAATTTTTTAATGATAAACCTACGAATTCCTAAATAACCAGGAGCCAAAGGTTCTCGAATATGCCAAACAACTGGAATTCCTTTTTTATGAGCAACTTTTCCCCAAACAATCAAAGAACTTGTATTTAAATGAACGATATCTGGTTTTATAAGATCAAACCATTTCTCAGCTTCAAAAAATAAAACTTTAAAATTATCCCCAATGACTTTTAAAAAAAACAAAAATTGATACCACTTAATGTTCCAAATTTTTGTATGAGGAAAATCATTTAAATTTAGAGGTCCATAAACCTCGATACCTTTTGATTTGTATAAATCGATAACCTCTGAATCTTGTAAAAATAAAACAACGGGATGAAAATTTGATTTATCCAAATTTTGAATTAAATAAAGCAGACTTAATGGCGCACCACCGATTCCAATCCCATGATGAATATATAAAATTTTCTTTTTCATTTCATGCAATCTCAAAACCTTGTTTTTCCAGCCATTTACACAAAACAAGCAATGTCCAAACTTTTAAGTAATTTTTAGGATTTCGACGTAAATCACAAACCAATTTTTTGACATATTCTTGATTTAAAAAACTAACATTTTGTAAATAATTTAGCTCTTTTTCAAAATGTTTTATAAGCCAAAAACCAATTGGCATTTCAAAACCATGCTTTGGAAAATTTAAGATTTCCGCTGGTATCAAACCATCAAACAAATTAGCAAGTAAAGGCTTATTATACTTTTGCCCTTCATAGATTTTGTACTTACTTGGAACAGTTAATAAACATTCAACTAAATTTTTATCAAGAAATGGCACTCGCACTTCTAGCGTAAAAGCCATCGCTGTAACATCCGAATCTTTGAGAAGCATGCCGGGCGTATACCAAGACAATTCTGATTTTGAAAATTTATTTAAAAAATCATCGCTTCGACTAAAAATAGGGTCCAAAATATTAGAAGCCTTTGATAAATAATCGAATTTTAAAATATCTTTGTTTTTAACTAATTTCTCTTTTTCATCAATTTGAAAAATCGATCGCATTTGTAGATAAATATCTTTATCTTTCAAACCATAAAATCTTAAAAATGAAAAACCTGTTTTATATGCTAGTGATCTAAATATTTTATTTTTATTAAAAAGATCAGCGAATATCGAAATAAATTTTTTATTAAACGAACCATCAAATTTTTGCAACCTGAGTAAATCTTGAAAATATCGATACCCTAAAAAAACCTCATCACCACCTAAACCACTAAGCGAAACTTTAACATGCTGCGCGGCAACTTGCGAAACTAAAAAACCATTTATTCCATCACCACTTGGTTGATCAATGTAATAAATAAAATCATTAAAAACTTTTTTGAACTGTGTTCCCGAAATTATTGTTTCATGATGATCACAACCAAATTTCTTTGCAACCTTACTAGCTAAACTGAGTTCATCAATATAACTTCCCTCTTTTTCAAAACCAATGCTAAAAGTTTTAACAGGAATGTCGGTCAACGTTGACATGAGACCAACGATAGTTGTTGAATCCAACCCACCGCTCAAAAATGCACCAACTGGAACATCGGCGCGCATTCTAAGCCTTACAGATTCTTTTACTAAGTCTCGTAAATTTGTTTTAATCTGATGCAAATTTAAATCACAATTTGTTTGGATTTCTCGCAAATCCCAATATCTTCCAATTTCTAAATTTCCATCCTTAAATTCTGCAAAATGTGCAGGCGGCAATGCATAAACATCTTTGTAAAAACTGTCGGGTGCATTTATCGAATAAAAAGATAGATATTCATTTACTGCGGCAAGATTTAACTCTTTTTTATAAAAAGAAAGATTTGAAAAAGATTTTAGCTCTGAAGAAAACGCAAAATATTTAACGCCCCCTTTTTCACCGACAATAAAATTAAAAGGCTTTTTACCAAGATGATCGCGTGCTGCAAAAAGCCTTTTCTCATTACTATCCCAAATTGCAAAAGAAAACATTCCACGCAAGTTTTTTAGGCAAGATTTACCGTATAAAATGTACAAATTTAACAAAACCTCAGTGTCGCTTTTTGTTACAAATTTTACACCTTCAGCTTCAAGCTCACTTGTAAGTTGCTGATAATTGTAGATTTCGCCGTTAAAAATTATTTTGTACCGACCATCAAGCGAATCCATTGGTTGGTTTGCCACATCTGATAAATCTATTATTGAAAGCCTACGATGACCTAAAAAACAACCCTTTTCGTCATCTATAAAATAGTTACCACTGTCCATTCCTCGATGCGAAATAGATTCTGTCATTAATTTTATATCAGAAGAAAAATCTATCGTTAATTTTTGAAAATCACTATGACTGCTATCTACAATTATCCCAGCAATTCCGCACACTTTTATATCCTAAATTTCACATTCAGACTTTTTAGATTGACAGCAATTAACATTAAAATAATCTCTACTCAAGCAATCTCTTCCTACGGTAAAATAATCAATTCCAGCCATTGCCATCGAAATTGGATCAAAACAGTTACGTCCATCGAAAACAATTTTGTCTGAAAGTATACAAAAATCTTGTGGCTTAAATTTTAAGAACTCGTTCCATTCTGTCAAAATTATTAAAAAATCAGAATTAGCTAAAACATCATTTGCAGTATTTGCAAAGTTTATTTTTTCACCATAAATATTTTTTATATTTTCAGCAGCAATAGGATCATATGCGAAAATTTTACAACCGATTTCAAGCAAAGCAGGGATAATATCAAGCGAAGGAGCACAGCGAATATCATCAGTTTCAGGTTTAAAAGCAAGTCCCCAAATGCCAACTTTTTTATCTTTTAGACTTTGACCATAATGTTTTTCAATTTTCTCTAAAAATGCAATTCGTTGTCGTTTATTAATATTTTCTACCTCTTTTGCAAGCGTCATCAATTGCTTATGTTTTTCCCCCATATAAACTAATGCTCTTAAGTCTTTAGGGAAACAACTTCCACCGTAACCAATGCCCGCATTCAAAAATGCAGATCCAATTCTTTTATCTTTGCCCATACCCCTTTTTATTTCTTCGATATCAGCACCCGCTGTATCTGCTAGTAATGCAAGTTGATTTATAAAACTGATTCTAGTTGCAAGCATTGCATTCGACGCATATTTTGTTAATTCAGCAGATTCTATTTTCATAACCATAAACTGCTCAGATGATGTACAAAATTTCTTGTACAAATCTCGCAAATTAACTTCCGCTTTTTCGCTTTCTACTCCAACCACAACCCTATCCGGCTCCAAAAAATCAAGTACTGCACTTCCTTCTTTTAAAAACTCCGGATTTGAAGCAACATCAAAATCTACACTTAATTTTCGCCTTGCAAGTTCTTGATTAATTATTTCTTTGACCTCTTTTGCCGTCCCTACAGGAACTGTAGATTTATCAACAATAAGACAATAGTCATTAATGTTTTGGCCCACTTCTTTTGCAACGGCATAGACATACGAAAGATCAGGAATTCCTACATCACTTGTGGGAGTCCCAACACATATAAAAATTATATCAGGTCTTTTTTTGAGCGCTTCATCAACAGATTTTACAAATTTTAATTTTTGATTTTCGAGTGATTCTTTAACTATTAAATCCAAGCCTGGTTCATAAAAAGGTATTTTACCAGCTAAAAGGCTTTGAATTTTGCTTTCATTATTTTCGACTATCGTTACATCTTCACCTTTATGTGCAAAACATGCCCCCGTAACAAGTCCAACATACCCTGCACCAACTACTGCAATTTTTTTCATTAAAACTCCTTTAATTTTTTAAAGATAATTTTTCAAGATTTTAACACTTCGCACCAAAATTCATAAGTTCTTTTTGCAATTGCTTCGTGCGAATAAAATTTCTTTACTCTCTCGTATCCTTTTTCCGCCAACTTTTCTCTTAAATTTTTATCTTCAATTAAAATTTTTAAACAACCAGCAAGACCTTTAATATCTCTCTGTTCAAAAATTAATCCGGCATCAGCAATAACATTTGGTATTTCACCAGCATCCGAACCAATAACCGAGACCTTACATGACATAGCTTCAATAATTACATGCCCAAACTGTTCTCTCCATAAATTGGTATCAAAAGAGGGCAAAACTAAAAAATCTACGCTTTGGATAAAATCTTTTACTTGAAAATGATCCACCGAATTACAAATCGTTATTTTATTTTCTAAGTTTTTTTGAGCAATATATTTTTTAAAATCTTCTGCATGGTTTCCACCACCCAAAAATTTTAATTTCCATTCTGGATGATCAAAAATAATTTGTGAAAAAGCATCAACCAAATCAAATATACCTTTTTCTCTCACAAGCCTTCCAACAAACCCTATCGTTTTATTTTGCTCTTTAGATTTTGGAACAAAAAAATTCGTATCAACGCCGAGCTGTGGCAAAACTAAAATTGGCTTTTTGAAATATTTTTCTTTCAAAATATTTTTAGCATCTTCGTTCCCAACAAAAGCTCCGTTAGAATTTCTCAAATTAAAACTTTCGACAAACTGCCAAAAAAATTTATATTTCCAAGACTTTTTTGGCTTCCAATTTATCCAAGTAAAAAATGTAAACTTTGTTTTTTTACAAAATAATTTTGAAAATAAAATAGATTGAAAATAACTAAAAGCATTATCACCTTGCTCAACATGAATCAAATACGGCTTAAAGCTTTTAAGCAACTTAATGAATTTAATTGGATAATAACCATACAAAACTTCATTTCCACCTTTAAAAGTATCAAGCGGTAAAAATTCACAATTTTTCAAATTATCTTTATCTAAATCATCAGCTTCTAATTTAAACAAAACATCTTGCCAAACAGTTGGAACTAAAACTTTTAAATTTATCTGTGGATATAATTGTGCTAAAACTTTCCATTTATCGCGATTAATAGAAGCGATGTAAGTATGACTAATAACAAGAATGTTCATCTAATTTTTCTTCTTTTATACCGATAGATAAATCATTTTTAATAAACAGATCTTTCAATTCCGGATAAACTTTTACTAAACCATTTTTCCATTTAGAATAAATAAATGCTTTTGAAAATTTAGTTCTAATAATCTCTAATGATTTTTCACTCATTTTTTTATGTAAATTAGAATTTTCTAAAATTAATAACGATTTTTGAGCCATATCATTTATATCATTAACTTTTACTAAAAAACCATTTTCTCCATCTTTAACATAATCCCTAGGGCCACCACAATCGGCAGAAACAATTGGCAAACCAAAAGCCATAGCCTCTAATCCTGCTATACCAAAACCTTCCTGATAAGAAGTGATAAGCTTCAAAGTTGATTTTTTATATAAATCTTTTAATTCTTGATTCGAAACAACACCTGTAAAAATAACATTCTTATAAAAATTTTTAGACTCAAATTTTTGTAAATCTTTTTTATCTGGCTTTAAACCTACAATAAATAATTTATATTCAGGTAAAACAGAACAAATTTTTTCAAAAACATTTAGTAACATTGTTATGTTTTTTCTAGGATCCGAAAATCTACCCACAGCAATCAAACATTTATCACGTGCATCAAAATCAATATTTTGTAATAAAAAATCATCTTCCAAAAAGTATCCTACTGCTTCTAAATTTTCTTTTTTAAAACCAATAATTTTTTCGAAATAAGATTTTGTATGAGAACTTAAAGTCCAAATATAATCAGCGTTTATTAAAATTTTCTTCTCAATTTTATTCATAAAAAAAGACGCGACTTTATCAATAAATCTTCGAATCAAAGGTATTTTAGCAATACGCACAAATCTATCATCTACAAAAGAAGTTCCAGCCCAAAGAACAAATTTTTTATTCAACAAAATAGCAGGATGAGCAGCAATAGAAGTTCCACTTACCACAAAAATATAGTCATATTCTTTTAATTCTCTTTCCCATGCTTTTTTGGTAAAAAAATAATGTCCAGGCTCCCAAAATGACCATCGTGCTCCTATCTCTATAGAATCCATACCTAAATAATTTTTATATCTAGTTTCAGAATTAAACTTAAAACCTTTTAGATAAGCAGATATTTCTGGTTCAAAACCCAAAAAAAATAATTTAGGTTCAAAATAAATTTTGCAAAAGTTATAAACAGCTTTTACCGTTTTTAAAACCCCGCCATAATTGTATGGATGAATAGTAAGAATAGCTATTTTAGTTTTTTGCTTCACAAGCATATCCTTTTATATTAAAAATTTTTAAAGTTTTTTAGCAGCAAAAAATAAATCCGAATATAAAATATTGGTTTTTATTAAACCAATTCTTCTACCAATACCAATAAATTTCTTTAATATAAATTTAAATCTAGGATGAAAAAATTCTGCAAAAACTTGTGGCGATACCCCACCTTTTTTCTCTATCGTAATAATTTCAAATCCATTTCCTTGAAGTAATTTTGATAAAGACTCTACAGTATAATACCTTTTATGTGTTAAATCAGATCGATGATAAAAAGTTAAATTATATTTAGGTAAAAAAACATCTTCATCATGAGGAACCGAACCCAACAAAATACCACCTTTTTTATTTTTTTTAAAAATAGAATTTAACAAAAAATTTTCATTTGAAATGTGTTCTATCACATCAAAAGTCAATATAGTATCAAAATTTTCTTTATCTAAAGTTAAACCCTGCTCAAGATCGCTTTTAATATACGTTATCGTATCGTTTTCGAATATATTTTCCAATTGATCTAAAGCAATAATTTCTAAATTTGGATGATTTTTTACTAACCAATTGCTATATGCTCCAACTCCACACCCAACATCCAAAATTAAAGAACCTTGCAAATATTTTTCTAAAAATTTTAACTTTTCATGCGATAATAACAATGCACTATCTTTCATATTATTCATAAAAAGGCTCCCATCTTTTTTAAAACATTTTTTAAGCGATCTTTTAATTTGTATTCTTGAATTTTTTCATATGATTTTTGCATTATTCCAATACGTTTTTTCTCATTGCTTAAATAAAATTTAATCTTTTCTACCAGTTCATCTACATTGGAAAAACAAACAATATTTTCATTTTCTGTAAACAATTCTTGTGCTTGCTCAACTGTTCTCTCTGTTAATAAAAATGCCCTACTTGCAGGAACTTCCATGGTACGCATGTTATGAGAAGTTATATTTTGTTTTCTTATGAAATTCAAATTTATTTTTGAAAGTCGAAATGCTTTTATCATTTCAATCCCATAAATGGCTTTACCTTGTAAATGATTTCGCAATGGAGAATTTGAAGCCAAGTTCTTACTCCACTCATTTCCCCATATTGCTAAATCTAAGTTTGGCATTTTTAAAATAAGATCATTGAGCCACTTTTCTCTATACGGTTCCCATGTACCCACAAAACAAACATCGCTGGTATATTTTTCTACATCCTCTTTTGTTATCATAATTTTTTGGTCAAAAAGATTTTCATCAAAAGCAAATGGAAAATATTCTACTTTTTTGGCTCCAACTGATTCTAAAACAGGAATTAACATTTTCGACCAAATCAAAAAATAGTCATAAAAAGGTAACGATAATAAAATGTTAGAATTTGAATTTCCATTCCAAAAACAAAAAGGATTGTCCGGGTAAAAATTAACTATTTTTGATTGAAAATTATTCTTTAAATATCTTATTGTTTTAAAACTTATATTCTCACCTTTAGCTATAAAAATAAAATCTGGATTAAAAATTTTTACAGTATTCTTTAAAGAATAATTAATATATAAATCATGAAAAAAAGAGACTAAAAATGAAATTTTACCAAGATTACAAAAAAAATTTCTATGGATTTTATTAAGATTAAAGACTTTAGCATCAAATCCAAGATCCAAAAAAATAGACCAATATGAACTAGAAGCTCCGCCGTATGTAAATTCTCCCACTACTAAAATCTTTTTTTTCACTTAAAAACTTTCAATAAATCCAAAGTCAAAAAGTTAAGATTATATAAATTTTTGCTTTAATTTATTCAATCTTATTTTAATAATATTTTTAAAACCAAAATCTTTTAAAACTAAATATTTATGCTTTAATCTATTAGCTAGAGAAACATTTTTCCAAATATCTATTCCAATAAGAGTACCAGAGGCAAGATCGCCTTCTGGTTTGAAATATTTATATTCAATACCACTCGTATTAGCCCAATAACCATAAATAACAGCATTCTCTTGCGGCTTAGGATCCATATCTTTTTGTATTAAATCAATAACTTCTTCATGAGATTTAGGAATATAACTACAGTTGAGATCCTCATAAAAAGCTCTTCCTACTAAAATAGAAGTCTTTTTCCAAAAACAAGCCTCCACACCCATAGTTGATCCAAAGGTAAGAATTTTAGAACAATTTTTAAGTAATGCATAACTATCAATTTTTTCTTCAGGCCAAATTATCTGTAGATTCTCAAATCCTAATGACCCAATCCTTCTTAAATCTTTTATCTGAGAACTATTAACATTTTTCAAATGAGGATGGACTCTAAGATATATCTTTATTTCCGGATTACCCTTTAAAGATTGAACAATTTTTTCTATACCTTCATTTTCATTCAAATAAATAGAATTTTGCCATTCATCAAAAGCAGCATATTCTTCTATAGAAGAATTAAAAATTACTATATTTTTTTTGGCAAAATCAAAACCAATTGGAAGTTTTTCAAGATCTTGGTCTTTACAAAAAACATACATATCTTTTCTCTGCACCTTATCTTCAAAAAAAGATTTTCCAATTTCAACTTTAATTTCTTTATTTAAATCTTTATTTTGCCAACTTTTAAATATGTCGCGTTTAAAAGGATCTAAAGAATGAAGTAAATCATTTTCAATAAAAGAATATTTATAAATTATTTGTTTTTTTTCATTATATTTAAAACCATTAATACTCTCAAACAACCTAAAAGAAATCCCTAAACTTTTGCAAGCACTTAAAGCAGCCCACGAATCAAAAAAACGACCATTCCAAATATAAACAAGATCGGGTTTTATTTTTTTTAACAAATTTAATGTTGATTCATAAATCAAAACAGCTGATTTGCATATAGAATATATCGTATCCTTTTGCTCTATGGTATCAAAATTGATTTCTCTTAATAAAGAAATCATGTAAGAAGCTACTCCAAATCCTAAATTTATTCCCTCGATATTAAATTCTTTTAACTCTTTAATATTCCTGAATTTTTTAGGAATATCTTGGAACGAAATATCTTTATTTAAATAAAAAATATTTTTATTTGGAATATTCAAAATATCTAAACTTGAATCACACAATAAATTGCATTTTAAACAAATAGATTTGTTTTTTAAAAAATTAGAATAACAATAAGGCTGCTCCCCTCCACACTTCAAAACAAAAACTTCATCTCTATTTTTTACATGATTTAGCATCAATTCAGATCGAGTTGCAATATTTTGTACGGATAAACTAGATGGTAAAGCTAAAAAAAGAACCTTCATTCTAAAATCCTAAAAACTCATAATCATTCTTTAATAATCGCATATATAACAATATCTACATAACCACCATTTTTATAAAAAACTTTTCTCAAAATACCTTCTTTTTCCATTCCAACTTTCTCACAGATTCTTATCATACTTTTATTTTCAGTAAATTGTCCCGAGCTTATCCGATTTAAATTTAAAGAATTAAATCCATAATTAATAAGCAGATTATAACATTCAGTCCCTACGCCTTTATTCCAATAATCTTTATCCCCAATAAGAATTGCTATTTCAGCCGATCGACTAATCCAATCTATTTGCTGCAGCAAAACATTCCCTATATGTTTGTCATTTTCTTTCCATTTAATTGCAAAAACAATTTTGGTCTGACTTTTTTCAACATCTTCCACATATTCAAAAGTCTTTCTTAAATTATTAGGAATAATTGAATGAGAATTATATTTACAAACTTCAAAATCATTTAACCAATTAACATATTCTGGATTTACATCTTCTTTAGTTAATGGAGAAAGATAAATATTTTTTCCTATTAAAAAAGGATTTTTCATTCTAATGACATCCTAGTAATTCATATATTTCATTTGTTAACTCGTTTTTATTTATAACAATCTCACTTTTAATCTCATTAAATTTTAAATAATCATTACCAATTTGCCCAGCTTGAACTCGTAAAACTTTTTTTCCAATCAAAAGCGATTCTATAATCATGTTTGAGAACATTCCAAGTACATAATCACTAAAATAATTTATAAGCAAAGGATCTATTTTTTGTTTAACAAAAATATTCAAAAATTTATATTTTTCGTTTTTAAATAAATAATCAAATTTATTTGCATTACTACGAGGATGTAATTTGATAATAAAAATATATTTTGAAAAATCTACTAATTTAGACTTATTTAATTCATAAAAACTTTCTAAAATATCTTCTAGAACTGAATATTCATCATAGCCTAAAATATATTTTCCGTTTTCATCTTTAGCAAAAGATTCACGAAGATTATCGCACACAAACAATATAACTTTTTTATCTTTAGGTAAATTAATCAAATCAAAAAACTCTTCCTTTGTAATCTGGGGCACAAATTTTTTAACCTTTCCATAGTAAGGGTTACTTGAAACTATAAGCATTTTAGAAGGAATACCATCCGCAATAGCCTCTTTTTTAGCAATTTCATTTATAACCCAAATCTCATCAGGAAAAATTGTTTCATTTTCAAAAGTAAATCTTTTTAAATAATTACCCCAGTGATCAATAAAAGCATATGTTTTCATACCTTTATTTATTGCCAATTTTCTCCACTTATGATCGTAATCATTTAAAGATGTTCCGCTAAATAAATAATTCGGACAAAAAGAATCAATAATTTTTTCAAAATATTTAGAATCAAAATCAACTCTTTTTACAATTCCTTCATATTCCGTAGGATAAATTCCTATAGAATTTGTAAAAATTAAAAAATCTTCCCCCACAACAAAACCTTCTTGAATTAAGTTGTCAACAAGAGCTAAAACAGAATTTGCACCTGCTGCATCAGAAAATACAAATATTCCTTTTCGACCTAGATTATATTTCATTCTGCCGCTCTATAATTTCTTGCATATTTTCATGGACCTTATAAAAAGCACTAACCACATCATCCAAATCTTGCCTACCCATAGAGGGACGCATAAACTCATGAGTTATAAGCTGCTCATAATGCATTTTCTCAACAACAGGACAAATCCCTTTGCTATAATCCAAATCTTCTTTTTTATGTTTATACAAATTAATTGCTTTTTGCTGATAAACAGGTTGCAAATATAAAGGCCTAGTGTAACCACCTCCAATTAAAGGATCCAATTCTCGCATATATGAACTAGGTAATTCTTTAATTAAAACTTTTAAATATTTATCTCGATGCAACCATCCATTTTTATATGCAAAATATTTCATAGGTTGCTGATAATAACAATGTTTTACATAAGGTTTTGGAATACAAACATCTAAATAATTAAAAACACCTAATTTTTCATTTAAATATTTAGCATTTTGTATTCTTTTTTCTAAAAGATCATCAAACTTTTTTAGTTGCTCAATACCAATAGCTGCTTCCATCTCGGGCATTCTAAAATTAAATCCAAAAATATTATCTATATTTTTTACACCTTTATTTTCTACAACAGCTTCTCCATGATTCCTGATCAATTGACAGCGCTCGGCTAAATTAGAATCATTAGTGGTTATCATGCCACCTTCTCCGGTGTGAATATGTTTATGATAATTCAAACTAAAAACACCAATATGGCCTATCGTACCTACATATTTATCCTTATATTTCCCAAAAGGAGCTTGCGCCGCATCTTCTATAACAAACAAATTATATTTTTTAGCAAGTTCCATTATTTCATCCATATCCGCAGCATGGCCGAATATATGAACAACTAAAATCGCTTTTGTATTTTTTGTTATTTTTTTCTCAATACTTTTGGCGGATAAACAAAAATTATCTTCATCAATATCTGCGAAAATAGGAACACCTCCCCAAAAAACAGGTGAAATTGCAGAAGCTGTCATTGTATAAGGAGAAACAATAACTTCATCGCCTGGTTTAATACCAACAGCGCCTAAAGCAGTAATTAACCCACTAGTATTAGAATTAACAGATATCGCATGCGAAACATTCAACTTTTCAGCCCACATTCTTTCAAAAGTTTGAACCTTAGGTCCTCCATAAAAATCCGAATGCCAACATCCTAGAAATTTACTTAGAACTCCACTTTTTAAAACTTCTTCAACTGCAAGCTGCTCTTCAATTCCCATTGTATTATGCGCTTCAAAAAGATTTACCCTTAATGGTTTACCTCCAAATATTGCTAATTTGTTCATTTTTATATCTCTACTTTTTCATTAACAGCTTTTATTAATTTATAAATTTGAAATTCATTATCCAAACTAGAAAAATTATCAACTTCACACTTCAATAACTTACTTAAATAATCGCACATATGATAACCATATTTATTCATATCAATATTTAAAATTTGCTTTCCCACCAAATTTTTATAACCGCTAAATACGTGATCATTTTCAACTTCATAAATTTCAACCTGATTTCCAAAATCAAAAAATCTAAATCTCTTTTTTTCAAACACAATGTCAAATTCTATTAAGCTAAAAAATCGTTCATCCGATGCTTGAAAAAACACTGGGAATTTATGCGCTTTATATTCATATTTAACTGAAAAACTAATTGATAAATCTTGCTCTTTGTAATCATTTACAAAATTAATAATTTTTATAGATTCAAGATCATAAACACTATCAAATAAATAATTTAAAATATCGATCAAATGAGATCCGTTATTTCGCAAACCCTTCGAATACCAAATATGAATACCCAAAGGCTTACCATAAATATTTTTTAAAATATTTAATTTTAGTTGTTGATAAAATGGAATGTATTTTCTTATATAATTCACTACACATTTTTTAGAATATTTTTTAACATCTGAATAAACTAAGTCAGAATTCCAAAAAGGCTTTTCTAAAACAAATAATTTAATCTCTTCTCTATCTTTTAACTTATTAAATATTTGATAATTAACAGATGGAATTGATGATAAAACAACAATATCAGGAAATTTTGAAATTTTTTCCAAATCATCAACCACTATTGCTTTAGGATAACGCAGCTTTGCCAAAGTATTTTTTTCTTTGTTTACATCAACTAAATACTTTATTTCAAAATCAGCATGATGATCGAAAGACTTTGTATGAGTAAGATAATTATCATTGTCAGGTTGATTATAATCATATAACATTCCAATATTTCCAAGCCCAACAATCGCAACTGAATATTTTATTTTAGACTCCATACTTCTCTTCTTAAGCTAATTTTTGATATTGAATAGTTTTCACTCTAGCATCTTTATTTAGATCTAATAAATACTCATTATTCCTTAAGTATCTGACAATATCCAATGCAGAAAAATCAAATCCCTTTTTAGGATAAAAATAGGTTATAATATTTTTAATTATTTCGTAATCACCTTTATCATCCAAAGTTATGCGAAGCTCGGGCCAAAATAATTCACCTTCTGCTTTTACATAACCTAAATTGTATTCACCACTTCTATAAATGTATAAACTTACATGCTCTCGATCCTCTTCTGTAAGTTTTTTTTCTGATATTTCTTTTAAAATATTTTTTGAAAATATTTGAACATCTAAACCATCTGGATAGCTTCTAAGATGCGAATTAGAAACATAATCAAAAGAATTATTTAAATAAACTTGAATCACTTTATCAATAATATTTGGATCAATTAAAGGACAATCCCCAGTAAGCTCTACAATCAAATTCGAATTAAAAAATGTATGAGCTTCCAAAACCCTTTGCAAAACATCATTTTCGCTTCCTCTGAAATATTTAATGCCCATTTTTTCACAAAGATTCACAACACAGTCATCTGCTTTATTTATAGTCGTTGCCACAACTATTTCATCTACAAGCTTTGCTCTTTTAACTCTTTCAACCATAAATTGAAGCATAGGTTTTCCATCTATAGCCTCCATCAACACTTTGCCTGGCAACCTAGAGCTTGTCATTCTTGCTTCTATCGAAGCAACTACTTTTTTATTAATCGCCATATTCCATCCACATAAAAATTTTATCTAACTTTAAAAAGAGGTTTTAAAGGTTCACATTCAAGAAATAAATCCAAAGTTTTTGCACTTAAACAATTTTTAATTAAAATCAAAACTTCATCATAAGCTATAAGTAATGCATTTATATCACTTTCGCTATGACTATGTGTAAAAAAATGCGCCCCAATAAATAAAATATTACGCTTGAACATCTCTTGTAAAAATAAAGTTCTTATTTGAAAACTTGAATACCCTTTAAAATCTTTTATTTGCAAAATTGACCAGCTTGGATGACCAGAAACAGAAAAAACTTCACTTAATTCATGCCTTAAAAATAATTCGTTCAATTTAATAAGAAACGTCTGTCCTTTTTCTTTTATATCTTCAAGAATTGATAAACTTTGCAATTTTGTCATTGTTGCTAAGGCTGCAGCTAAAGATAAAGTTTCGCCACCAAAAGTAAAAGAAAAAAATATTTCTTCCATCAAATTCATTATTTCGGATTTTCCCGCAATCGCAGATACAGGAAATCCATTTGCCAAAGCTTTTCCAAATGTTGCAAGGTCTGGGACAACTCCAAATAATTTTTGCGCTCCACCAAGTGAATATCTAAAACCAGTAATCATTTCATCGAAAATTAAAATAGCTCCATTTTCATGAGCAACTTCTTTAACTTTTTGTAAAAAATCATCTTTGGGGTACTCAATACTCATAGGTTCTAAAATCACAGCAGCTATTTGATTTGGATATTGTTGGAAAACAGTTTTTAAAGAATTAATATCATTATATTTAAATGTATGGGTAAGTTCTTTAACTACTTCTGGAACTCCTAAATTTCTAGAAGTTGTACCAATAGACCAATCATGCCAACCATGATAACCACACATAACAATATGATCTTTTTTTGTATAAGCCCTAGCTAAACGAATTGCAGCAGTAGTAACATCTGAACCATTTTTACCAAAACGAACTTTTTCAGCGCAAGGAACAAGTTCTACAATTTTTTCAGCAACTTTAAATTCTATCTCATTAGCAAGAGGGAAAATCGTCCCCTTTTCTAATTGTTTTCTTACGGCCTTAGATAAATCTTCATCGCCATAACCAAGAACAATAGCTCCAAGACTAGCCCCAAAATCTATATATTTATTTCCATCAACATCCCAAACATAACATCCTTCACCTCGATCAATAAAAAATGGCGAAACACCATAGGGAAAATGCACTTTACTTTTACTATAAGTCTGAGAACCAAGAGGAACTGTTTTCAAAGCTCTTTCAAGCATTTTTTCAGAATTAGAATACCGATTAAGCATTTTTCACCTTTTCATTTATATAAAAATTATCTTCTATCAAAGATTTTTTATAACCTTCGTTACGTTCAAATTTTGAATTAACCAAATTGAGCTCTGGATATTTATTTAATAAGTTCAAAATATCTTGAAAACCAAAATTGGGATTTATTTCATAAAGTTTTTCATAAACTTTGGTCACAAAATCAAAATCTTCTAGTTCGTCTACAGTCCATCTCAAATATGATAAATCTATTTTATTTTTAACTTCCCCTACTTTAAAATTTTCTTTGATAAATGGCGTTACATGTTCTCTTTGTGAAGGTAATTTTGCGCTACTCCAAGCTTTTTCTAAAGATTCAAAACTAAAAACTTCAACATCAAGCCCATCTGGATATGTAGGATTAAGGGTATTGGAAACATAATCAAAATCATTATCCACATAATATTGAATAACTTTATCTATAACTTCAGGATCTGTTAATGGACAATCCCCTGTTAATCTAACAATGGTTGATGCATTAAATTTTTTGGCCGTGTGATAAAAACGATCTAAAACATCATTTAAACTTCCGCGAAAACATATTACACTTTCGTTCAGACATATCTGTTCAATTTTATCATCAGACTTATCTAAACTTGTAGCTACAACCAATATGTCTATTAATTTAGAATTTTTAATTCTATCCAATTGATGTTGCAACATAGACCTACTCAAAATTGGCTTTAAAACTTTTTCTGGTAATCTCGAAGAAGATACCCTTGCTTGCAAAATAGCAATTATCATTTTAAAACCTTATTTAACCTTTTAATATTATAATATATCGATGGAACCATAAAATTTTTTTATTTTAAGATGCCGATGTATACTAAAACCATTTTTATTAATCCCTGAAGAATCTAAATATCGCCCAACATAGACTTGATCATTATTATGATCAAAATCACTGCACCATACATATTCATTAGACCATAATATTTGCCCTTTTGTATGGAAATAGTAACTAAAAAATACATATGCACATAACAAGGCTGAAGGCATCTTTAAATTATTTTTATATCCACCTGGTAAAATTCCACGCGTTTCATTAAAAATATTTTTTCGAATTAAATACCATGAAAATTCGATATTATTTTGTTTTGCAAAAGACTCGTTTAAGTACCAATCTTGATTATAAAAACAAGGCTCTTTTTTATAAGAATTAATACCTAAAAAATCGCGCATTTTTATTAAATTCAAAGGAGAACCATCTATGAAATTGGGGATTCCCAAAATTAAAACATAATTTCCTACTAATTCAGAAATCTTCTTCAAACTATAAGGTATTAATGGAATTTCATCGTAAGAAGAAGATTTTTTAATTCCTAACAGATTTGAAATATTTTCCAACTCTTCTGGTCCAATAAAATCTGTCTTAAAAATTTGCTTTGCAAGTGCTATATCTGTAACTCTTTCCATTTAAAATAATTTATAGCCTCCTGAAATGTTGCTACGTGCCCTACTTTTTTATATTTTTTTATTTTTTCAAATTCTTCTTTAAGTAGCTCAAATCGTACTCCCCATTTTAAATTTTCAAACCATGCAAGATCTGAAACTGCAGCGTTAATTATTTCTAGATCAATTTTTTTATCTAAAACAACCTTTAAAAATGTAAGAAAAGCTCTGTATTGATGATAATGAGAAGCCACTATAATTATTCGCTTCCATCCATTTTCTTGCGACAGTTTAATAATATTTTCAGCTTGCTCTCTCGTATTCAAAGACATATCTTCAATTATTATGTCTGAATCATTTACATTTTTTTTTACAAGAGCTTCATATAATTGCGCCGCAGGAAAAGATCCTTTATCTAAATTTTGTATACCACCACTAATAACAATAAACGATGCCCATTTTTGCAAGTACAGTTCTAATGCTTTATCAATCCTAAAAAAACCATCTCCTTCTAGCAGAATAATTGCATCAGATTTTTTGAGCATATCATTACTTACAAGCACAATAAACAGTTCTTGGAATGTCATAATCAAAAACATTCCCAATAAACTGGCGATCCTTCTTCTATTTCTATTTTTGCAATTTTACCTAAAATTTCTGTCTTATGTTTTGGCAAAATACCCAAAGCTGGCCTTAATTCTACTAAATCTTCTCTGTCTATAATTTTTCCCTTAGGAATATATCTTTTAGCATACAAAGACCGACGCTGAACTATCACAGTTTCTTTTTCTTCTTCAACAACCATTTTTCTTGTAGTGCCCATCGCAGATTCTAACTGACGAATATAATCAACCATAGTTTTAAAATCAGAAGGATCCATAGAGTGAGCATGATCCGGGCCAGAATCAGATTTATTTAATGTAAAATGTTTTTCTATAACAACTGCACCTAAAGCAACAGAGCCCAAAGCCACAACTGGCCCCGGAGCATGATCAGAATATCCTGTTAAAATATTAAAAGCTGTTTTATAAGTTTTTAAAACATTAATATTTGCATTTTCTATTTTAGAAGGATAATTAGTAATACATTGTAACAAAACTATATTCATATTTCCTGAAAATTCAATAACTCTCAAAGCTTCATCTACCTCTGCTAATGTTGCATCTCCCGTTGATAAAAAAATAGGCCTATTTTTTCTAGCAATATATTCAAGCATTTCTAACCAGGTAATATCACCCGAGCCTATTTTTATAAAAGGAACATTTAATTTTTCACACAAATCCACAGCCTCAAAATCATATGGTGCTGTAGAAAAATCTATTTCAACATGCTTACAGAAATCAGAAATCTCATCATGCCAATCTCTATGAAATTCCGCATCTCTAAAAACTTCTTCTATAGGTTTTTTCCAGGAACCATGAATTCCTTTTAGTTGCATTTTTGAAAAACCTTTTCCTGCAACTATCGATTTCGATTTAAAGCTTTGAAATTTTGCGCAATCTGCACCAGACTCTTTAGCAGCTAAAATAAGCTTCTTTGCTTTTTCAATGCTACCATCGAAATTCGCACCAATGTCTGCAATTACATAAGAAGGATATCCTTCGCCTATAAACCTATTACCTATTTTTATTATTTTTGAAAAAGTTTTATTCATAAATTCCTTCATCTTTTTCACAAAAGTCTATGCTCTATTTTTATCATTGCCATATTCAAATATAAGGCTGACCTACCAAAACAATCTCATCCGATAAAAAAGCTGAATCTAAAATATTTTGTAATTTATTTATATGTTCACCCATTTCATAAATAATTCTTTCGTCTTCTAAAAAATATGACATCTGCACTAATAATTCATATACATCCATACCAAAATACCAAGCGGCAACAGGACTGAATCCACTTTTATAAAAAGCTGACAATAAACTATTATCAGTAAAACAATTTATATGACCTAAAGGATCTAAATGTCGCACAACAGAATCATTAAATATTTCTTGAACAACAGTTCCTAAACAATTCCATCTGGGTACTTCTGCAACAACGAGAGATTCTCTCTTGAAAAGAACCTTATATGCCGATTTCAAAAATTCTATCGGATTAGGGACATGCTCTATAACCCCCCAAAAAGTTATAATATCAACATCAGAAAACCTTTTATATTCTTTAGTAAAATCTATGCATTCTAAATCAATTCCAAAATTATTTTTACAAAAAATTCGACTTGATTCGCTAATTTCCACGCCCACAGCATCTAGTCCATTTTTTTTACAAGCATACACAAAATGCCCCCCCCCAGCTCCAACATCAAGAATTTTACGAGGAGGCTTACCATATAAATTTTTATAAGTTTTAATTACCCATTCTAACTTTGGAACAACAATTTCTTTAATTCTTTCTTCCATTAACAATTTATCTGTATAAGTAGATGAATAATGAGAATCAGAACTATAAAATTTTTGCAAAACCTGTTTCGTCGGCCTATTTATAACAAAACAATGGCCGCAATTAGAACATTGACAATAATTTCCATCATAAATTTTAAATTTAAATTCACTATTTAAAGCGGAAATTTCACAAACAGGACACTTTTCTATTTTTTTTGTATTAGTAGCAGAATATAAAGCTTGCCGTGAAGTTCTAACCGATAAAATTTCTGCTTTTAAATTTTGAAGCACCTCACGCTTAAGACTTAAAACATTTGTACTTTTACCCAAGTCAACACTAACTTGAAATTGTTTTTTACAACAAAAGCTCAACGATTCGCACAAAGACCAAATCTCCAAACGGCTCTTTAATTCGTTGTTAAACATTGGAACACTTCTAAACCACTTCATATGCATTATCTCTTTTTAAATTTTATCAATTAACTCTTTCATTGACTCTACAGATAGCCACTCTAAATTTTTATCACTACTATATTCAAAATCACTTGCAAGTAGCCTTGCAGCTTGATATTTTTTTGCAAATTTATCCGCTACCATTGGGGATAATGCAACGAAATAATCTTCGAATTCATACGTTAAAGCAGAATCTTCTTTTGATATCATAACTTCATGAATTTTTTCACCAGGCCTTATACCTATGTTTTTAAATTTCGTATTAGGAGCAAGTGCAATAGCCAAATCCGTAACACGCATGGAAGGAACTTTTCTAACAAATAATTCTCCACCTTCCATCACATTCAAAGCTGTTAAAACCATTTCTACTGCTTGATCAAGTTTTAACCAAAAACGAGTCATCCTCTCATCAGTAATTGGAAGTTCATTACTTCCACACAAAATCAATTCTTTGAAAAATGGAACTACAGAACCACGACTACCTAACACATTGCCATAACGCACAACAGAAAATTTAGTATCCCTAGAACCTGAATAAACATTTGCTGCTAAAAATAATTTATCCGAGCATAATTTTGTTGCACCATAAAGATTTACAGGAGCACAAGCTTTATCTGTACTTAAAGCAATAACTTTGTTCACGCCTCTATCAATTGCTGCATCAATAACATTTTGAGCTCCAATTATATTTGTTTTAACCGCCTCAAAAGGATTATATTCGCATGAAGGAACTTGTTTCAATGCCGCTGCGTGAATAACAATATCAACACCATCAAAAGCCCTATAAAGTCTTTCTTTATCTCTTACATCCCCTATAAAAAATCGCAATCTTGGATCATTTTTAAATTCGGGTAGATTAGACATTTCGAATTGTTTAAATTCATCTCTAGAAAAAACAATAACGCGTTTAATATTTTTAAAATTATTTAGAATTGTTTTAATAAAAACTTTACCAAAAGAGCCTGTCCCGCCAGTAATCAAGATAGATTTTTCATTTAGCATAAACTTAAGACCTCTCTCCTTAGATATTCATTGAACTTTTAGAATAACATTAGTACTTTTTGTAGAAAAATCAACTTCAAAAATATTTCCTTTTTCAATCTTAAAAATTTTTTCACATCTAGCAATGGTACTCAATCTATGAGCTACGACTATCAAAGTTTTTTGGTTACTAATACTATAAATTTCATCCATGATTTTGCTCTCTATATCTGTATCAAGAGCTGAAGTTGCTTCATCTAAAATTAAAATTTGCGGATTAGAATACAATGCTCTTGCAATCGCAATTCGTTGTTTCTGTCCCCCGCTAAGCATTATTCCACCTTCACCAACTATTGTATCAACACCATTTTTTGTTAAAAGAAAATCATAAATATTTGCTTTAACCAAAGAATCAATAAGTAATTCTTCGTTATAAGTTCGTCCAAAAACAACATTTTCAGCCACGGTACCATCCAAAAGATAAACTTGCTGTGGGATGTATCCAATTTTCATTCGCCAATCAATCAGATTGGACTTATCAAGAATTTTATTATCTATTAAAATTTCTCCGTTTTTAACAGGATAAAATCCCATAATTATATCCAAAATAGTGCTTTTACCAGCGCCACTTTCACCAATGAAAGCAACTTTCTGATTTTTTTCAATAATAAAATCAATATTCTTTAATAAAATTTTATTTTTTTCATGACCAAAAAAAATATTTTTGAATTCTATTTTTTCACCAAAATTTATTTTTTGATTCCCTAAAGATTCAACCTTAAGAGGCAATTCCAAATAATAAGACCCAAGAGAATTAAATGCATATAACATTTGATTATAATAAGTAAAAATCCTCGAAAGAGATGGTAATAAACGATAAAAAGCAAGCGCATAAATAGAGATAATTGGCAAAACAGCAGATGAGTCTCTATATGTCCAAAGAATAAACAAAATCATACCAACCATAGTAAAAAAGCCTAACGATTCTAATATAACACGCGGTAAATCTTGTAAAATTTTATTTATAACTCCCGATTTTGCTAAAGAATAAGAAGCGCTCTCAAACCTTTTTAAAATATGACCTTCATTAGAAAAAAGCTTTATTAATTTAAAATTTCCTACAGTTTCACTCAATGTTCTACTTAAAATTTGCCAAACAGCTCCTGATTTTTTTCCTTCTTTAGCAACCCTTTTTGTTATAAATTTCATTAAACCAAAAGCTTGTATTCCTAAAAAAAAGGTTAATGCCAAAGTCATTTTCCAATCAACAAACAAAAGTGCAGAATAAATGAATATACCTGTTAAAATCTCCGTAGAAATTTGCAAAAAACAGGTAATTATCTGCGTAAGAGAACTTGCATCTGAAAAAATAGCTTTATAAACGCTTGAAGAATTTTCACTAACAAAATTTGAGTAATTAAAATTAAGATAATTATTAAAAACATAGCAAGCAAAAGAGTGATATTTTCCTTGTGCAAAATTACTCAAAATATAGCTAAAAATAAAATATATTAAACTTCTAAAAAGAAAAAATACAACTAAAAAAGCTCCTAAAAAAGAAATAAATTGCAGCGGCGATTGAAGTCCCAAAAAACTATAAATTTTATGATAAAAATCATTTTTATAAATTAAATCAAAATTAGTAGCAACTGAAATAAAAGGCATAACTATAGAAAGACTTAAGGTTTCAACCAATGAAACAAAAATAGAAAAAGACAAAAGAAAGATTATTTTTCTTTTGTCTTTTTTATCCAATAAATTTGTAAAAATATTAAGCAGATCTCTTATATTCATTTTATTAAATCAAATTTAAATTTTTTGCTTCAAAATCTCACCATAAATTTTGATTATTTTATCACCGTAATGATCCCACGTAAAATTTTTAATTTTTTGTTGCGCCGCCATTCCCATCTGGAAACATCTATCTTGATGTTCATAATACCAATTAATTTTTGCAGCTAAATCGTCAACATCGCGAATGAAAACAATAAAACCCTCTTTACCATGTTCAATCAATTCTTCTCCACCAGTATTAGTTGTACAAATTACAGGCATACCGCTTGCCATTGCTTCGCTAATAACCATCCCAAATCCTTCCTGAATTGAAGGTAAAACAAAAAGAGAAGATTGTTTGTATAAGTTCTTTAGGTTTTCCTGAGATGTTGAACCATAAAATTTAACATTATTTCTTATAGTTAAATCTTTCATAACCTGTTTAAAACAATTTTGAATATCCCCAACTATCAAAAGCTCTGAGGTTTCTTTCGGTAAATCTAATTTATTCCAGGCTTTAATTAGATATTGAACTCCTTTTTGCAGTGAAACCTGACCTACAAAAATAACTCTAAATTTTTTAGTTTTTTCAATTCTTGATTGATAAAACCTTTCAAAATCAACACCGTAAGGCACTTTTAATAATTTACTTTGAGATATATTTTGACGAATAAAACTATCACGAACATGTTTGGCTGGTGTCATAATATAATCTGCAACTTCGTATTCTTTAACCATTTTTTCAATATTTTTCTGATTTATTGGTTTGGCTTTAACTCCATATAATTCAAACTCTTCCTGTAAAATTTTTGATTGTTCAATAATATGCCAAGACCCTGACTCTGCTATTATTTTTGCACCAGTTTTTTTTATTTGGCTGTAACTATTTAACCAATAATTCGTCCACCCTACAAAAATGTCTAATTGTTCTACATTTTTGAACTGGTTTGAAAGCCATTTATCAAAAATATAATCTTTTAAAACATACCATGATGAATTATTAATCAAATATGATAAACGAAACTTAAGATAAACATCGCCTAACAATTTACCAGATCTAAAATTACTTATATTTTTAGAACCAAGTAATTTTAAATCACCTTCACCAGCGACGGTAGTAAATAATTTTTCTAAATAATCAAAGCGATTCAGTTGCGTTGCTAAATAAAAAGCATGGAATCTTTCACCCGCAGCGATAGCAACTTTCATCTAAACTTCTTTCAATTTCAATTCAAAAATATAAAAAAGCGGTGCAGGTTGTGATAAACATTTTGAAATAAAATCTTTTCCTTCATTATTCGCATCTTCCAACCTAAATATAGATGTCGAAAATGGAGATTCTATCATTTTTACTAAATCTATTGCAAAATATTTTTCTAAAAGTTTTTCATAATTTTTTTTATCATCTAAAGTCACAGTTCCCATAATAAATGCAACTTTTTTATGTTTTTTTAATTGTTCAAAAATTTCATTAACATCCGCCTGAAATTTATCAAATCCATACATTATTTTAAGATAAGAGCTATCAAATATAAATTCAAAAATTGTTTTTTTATCAAAAAAATTAAAAGATCGAAAAAGATAAGGAGTCTCATAAAAAACTAATAAATCAAAACTCGAGTTATTTAAATATTCTACAGTCTCTTTGAATTCTGTTCTTAGAGCTGGTTCTAAAATATTTTTATTATAATCCCCTCTTGCAACAACAAAAAATAACAAAATAATAAATATCCCAAAATAAAATTTTTTAGAAATTACTTCTTTAAAAAGATACCCAATTAATAGATATAAAATAGGAATAATAGGTAAAAAAAACCTTATAGGACTAAACTGACCCAAAATAGCTCTAAAATAAACTATAAATAAAGGAATTAATAAAAAAAACAAAACAAATGAGGACTCAAAAAAGTTAACTTTTTTATTAAAATATTTTTTCAATAATGAATAAAAAAGAAAACAAGTCGCACAAATTATTAAAATAGAAACAAGCTTCCATTCTAACAAATAAAAAGTTTTGAAATGATAAAAAAATCCATAAGAAGCAGCGAATTCTTTAATATGTTGTCTTACAAAAAAATGATCATACCAAAAATAAGTCATCGGCCAAATTTTATGAGAAAATGGATGAAAAACAAAATATAAAAACAATGCTCCAAAATCATAAGCAAAAATAACCGAAATAAATGGAATAACAGACTTTTTTAAAAAAAATATCATATTAAGATTTTTTTGCCTAAAACAAAAAAAGAAATACACAAAAACACAGGGTATATAAACTAATAAAGAGGGATGAGTTAAAAGCGAGCTCGCTAATAAGATAGATCCCCAAATATGATACTTCCACTTTAATTGTTCTACCCCATACAAACAAAGTAAAATAGCAAGTAAATAAATTGCGACAAAAACCAAATGTTCTGCTTTAGAATAATAAAAGTAAAAAGGTGACGAAAACCATAGCAAAGCTACTATCAAACTTAAAATAAAATCCTTTAACAAATAAAGGGCTAAAAAAAACAGTGCCAAAACAGAAATTAGCCCAGATAATGTAAATAAATATATAATTTTATCTGGTGAATTTAGATGAAATAACGCTGCTAACAAAACTATAACAGGTTTTCCAGCTGCATGATAAAATTCTTTTCCATTTAATAACTGATTTGTGCAATCCGCTAAGTAGGAATCATCTACATGCTGAGTCCAATGACTTTGTAAATTAACAAAATTTACAAAAATCAAAAAAATAACTGCTGAAGCTGCTGCTAAACAGGTAAAAATATTTACAAATTTAAGGTTCGATAACTTCATTACTTATTCCTATCTCAATAATTTAATAACATCGGACAAAACTTATTATTTTTGAAATCCCAAGTAAAAAACTGTAAATCAGGATTTTGCTTCAACCATTTTTCATTAAAAACAAAACTAAAAATTTTTACTTTAGTATCATTCAATTCTTCAATATAAAATTGCCCGACACAATTTTCATTTTTGACTAAAAGATTAACCAAATCTTTAACCCCGCTAAAAGATATATCTTTATTTAATGAAACAAGTCGAAATCCATTTTTTATTTTTTTTATAATAATTTGTTCTTCAAGATTTTCTAATGCATCAGGATAAGATGTAGCCCCAATTATATAAACTTGGATATTATCACTTCCTGTTATAAGTCTCAAATGCTGCAATAACGACAATGAAGACAAATATTTCGGGGTAACAACAAATACAAATTTATTACATGATTTCGAATTTAAATTATTTTCTTGTGCAAAGTTATCAAGAATATTAACAGTTTTAATCCAAGAACCTTTATAATCCCAAACTTTATCACTGAAAAAAGCCCCGAATGATGTTATGCAAAGCAAAACGAAAATAAATAACTTCCCACGCCCTAAAAAATTATTTTTATAGATTAAAAATAAAACAATAAAAAGAACAATTGGTACTGTTGTGTAAACATAACATACCCCATAACCAACAACCAAAATTGGCCAAGCCAAAGCTAAAGCTGAGAAACTTAAAAATAAAACATAAAACTTTTCTAATTTTTTAATTTTGAAAAACAAATAAAAAAGAAAAAATAAAAAAATTAAAATAAACAGCAACGTAAATTTTGTATATTTGTCGATATGTAAAAAAGATAGTCCAAAGGCATCCCTAAAATACGCTAAAAAAACCCAAACTATATCTTTCCATTTTAAAGTTAAAATTTTTATTTCAAAATTTGACAATCCATAAGATTTAAACGCCGATATTCTATAAAATAAAATGCCTAAATAACTCAAACTAATTAGAAAAAATAAATATGTTTTTTTTAGGGCAATCCAAAACAGACGAAAATTAAGTTCTATTTTGTTTAAATAAAATAAATAAACTCCTCCAAATAATATAAAGGGAAATACAACAAAAATATCTCTAGTAAATTGTCCAAGAAAAAAAAATAGAGTCGATAAAAAATAAAACCTGTAAAGATTAGAATATAAATACTTTTTTAAAAATATAATGACTAATAAAAGACATGTTGTTGTAAAAATATAATTTATATTATACGCATGTAAAAATGTATCAAGCAAAGTACCTTGAAATAAAAAAAACAAAGCCCCTAAAAAAGCAAATAAAACAGGAAAAAACCAATTTAATATCCCAAAAAACAATACCGAATTAATCGAATGCAAAAAAACATTAACCATAAAATATAAAAAATAGTTAAGTTTAAAAATAAAAAACTCAAGTCCCATAATCAAATAAAGAACTGGACGAAAGTAAGGAGAATAAGAGTCCAGTGAAAAGTTCCCAAAAGATTGAAAATAGCTATCGCCCGGAAGATAAAATCGATGCCCCAACTTCCAGAACCCCAAAAAGCTTCGTATACCGCTCAACTTTCCATCATTAATAACTACATAATCTACTGGATTTAAACCTCCTAAAGAATATTTCGATCCTAAAATTAAAATACCCACAATTAATAAACATAAACTTAAAATCCATTTCGCATGTTTATTTTCAAAAAACTTATCTAAAAACATTCTCTCTCCTTTTTAAACTTTTTTAGCAATCACATAAAAAATTGCTGCTATATTCGAAGAAAATTTAATTTTATTTAGAAAAAAATCTAAGAATTTTATAGGCCAGAGTAAAAGCATGAAAAACAAAATCCAAAATTGATAAAGACTTTCAAATCCAAAACTTAACAAAATTGCCAAAAAATTTGTTGTAATTCCTAAAAAACTACTTGCCGGCCCTGCTAAAATCCCAATATCTTCTACTGCAAAACCAAATTCTTCAAATAATTTTCTTAAATCTTCTTTTGTAAATCTATGAAAATCATTTGGACTTGCGTGAAATTCATAAATAAAAGGTACTGTAAAATAAGCATTTCCATCTTTTTTCAATACTCGAAAAGATTCCGATATTACAACTTTATAGTTATAGATATGCTCTAAACTTGATTCATTTACTATCAAATCAACAGAATCTCTTTTTAAACATAAATTTGTTGCATCCGAAACAATGTCAACATTCGGATAAGCAAATAAATCCACATTTATTATTTCTTTATTTATTTGGTAATTTCCAGAAGCAATGTTTAAAATAATTCCGTTTTTATTTAAGAAATATTTTATTAATTTGTCTCGAAATTTTGTTGTTACATAAACACTGCTAATAATAATGATCAAAAATCTATAAAATATAGGGAATTTTTTTAATTTTTCTTTTAAACCTACAAACTCAAATTTTTCATCATGCTCAAATTTTACATTCAAACTTTTATCACAAATAAAATTGTTTTCTTTCCTAGCTTTTTGAAAATCCACAATTTGGTTTATTTTATCTAACTTATTCAGCACATTTCTTCCTACAAATTGCAATCAAAGATACGCCAATTGGAAAATTAATTTTATTCAAAAAATATCGTTCTGAAGAAAATATTGTTTTAAAAAATGAATTTACAAATTTATTTGGAATTTTCAATTGAGAATCAGAAGAAACATTTAATAAACGAACTAAGGTTATAAATGGAAATAAAAAAAAATTAAAAAAACTGCACTTTAAAATTTCCACATTTTGAGTTCGAAGTAGCACTAAAAAATCTTTTTTATTATACCGTCTTTTGTGGGGAAAAAATTGATGTTCATCATGGTTGCTCCATAAAAATTTACATGCAGGAACTGTAATAAACATATACCCACCGCTACGTAAAACTCTAAAAGCTTCTTTGAATGCTTTCTCATGATCCTCAATATGCTCCAAAACATCCATAGCAAAAACAATATCAAATGAATTATCTTTAAAATTGTTACTTAAAATATCTTGCTTAAGTACATTCAAACCATTTTTTTGAGCATTTAAAACCATTTTTTCGTCTAAATCTATACCCAGAACATTGCCAAACTTAGATAAAAACTCAAGTTCAACACCAGAACTCGTACCAATGCTTAAAATTTTTAATTTTTCAGTTTGTTTTGAGAAATATTTTTTCCAAAACAAATCGTAAACTATTTTACGACGCGATTCAAACCACCAGTGTTCGCGCTCTATTTCAAATAATAGCTCTCGTCCTTCAATCACTTCCCAACCTCCAATAAAATATTATCGATTACCTCTTCCATAGTTGGCAAACTAATTTTTAACAGATCTTCAATTTTTGAAACATCCAAACCTAAACTATCTGCTCTAACGTTATGACTTAAATTTTTCACACTTCCTATATTAAAATTAGAAAAATCAAAATTTAACTTTTTTGCCAGACCAATTGCAAAATCTTTTTTAGTAAAAACGTCACAACTTGCCACATTAAAAATCCCAACAGGCTTTTTAACTAATAACTGCGATAAAACATTTGCAAAACAACTAACATCTATACTTGAAACATAAACATCGTCAAAAATATTAATATTTCTTTTATTAACAAGCGCATCAATTACCCACTCGACAAAAGATGGTTGTGTTTTATCATTTCTGAAACCTACAATATTTGTTCTAACTACCAAAGAATTATTATATAAGAGTGTAAATATTTCAGCTGCATACTTTGTTCTTGCATATTCATCCAATAAGCAAATTCTCGCATCTTCTTTATGTTTCAAATTTTTGTTCCCATGATAATAATAATCGGTTGATATTTGCACTAAAAATATATTTTTTTTCTTACAAATTTCAGTCAAAATGGTAAGAGGCCTTGCATTAATTTGATATGCAAGGCCTGGATGTGCATCACAAACCTCATGATCAATAATAGCAACAGTATTTACAATGATATCTGGATAAAATGATTCAATTAAACAATTAAGCTTAAAATCATCCCTAATATCAAAAACAAAATCAGCTTGATCAATTGCCGTCCCACAAACAATCCAATTCTTTGATTTAAATTCTTTTACAAGAACTCTTCCAAGCATCCCTGAAGAACCTAAAACTAAAATTTTCACCCTATTTCCATGTCTAAATAACTAATGCCACTCTACAGTATTTTGAGTTGTATAAATTGGAACTAATTTCATCCATTCAATCTTTTTCCACCAATTCTCATTATTAACATACCATTGAATAGTTTTATCCAAACCTTGTTTTAGATCTGTTTTAGCCTTCCAATCTAATAAGTTACATGCCTTTTCCGTCGAAGCAATATGACAATCAACCTGTCCAGGTCTATCTCCTATAAATTTAAGATTTGTACAAGATAAACCAAATTTACTTAAAATCATTTCGGCAATTTCTATATTTGAAGTATCTATTCCACTACCCACATTTATTATTTGATTTTTTATTCTAGAAAAATCAGTTAAATGTAATATCTTATCTAAAGCCTCACAATGATCTTCAACAAAAATCCAATCCCTTTTAGCACTACCACCCCCATGTATTGTCAAAGGCTTTTTACAAATTGCGCTTGTAACAAATCTCGGAATCATTTTTTCTAAATGCTGGCATGGACCATAATTATTAAAAGGACGCACAATTACCACAGGCAAATCATACGTGCTCCAATAACTATAAACCAGTCTATCCGCTCCAGCTTTTGCTCCAGCATAAGGAGATTTAGGATTCAACAAATGTTCTTCGCTCATAGGACGATTAAGAGCCGTACCATAAACCTCAGACGTTGATATATGAATAAATCTTTCTACATTATGACATTTTAGCAAGCAGTTCATCATCACTTGCGTACCAATAACATCTGTCTCAAAAAATTTGCTATTATCAAAAATACTTCGCGCAACATGGCTTTCAGCAGCGAAATGTACAACTAAATCTGATCGAAGCATCAAAGAATTAACAATGTCCGAATTTGTTACGGAACCATACCAAAACTCAAAGCGTGATGAATTTTTTATAAATTCAGGAATATTATCTGGATTACCAGCATAAGTTAAACAATCTAAAACTATAAAATGATAATCCGGATATTTTTCAAACATGTATTTTAAAAAATTACTACCTATAAAACCAGCCGCACCTGTCAAAAAAACTTTTTTCATTTGACACTCTCCTTCGCTACTTTTTTATAAAATTTTTAACGACATACAAAGGTCGCCTTTTTGTTTCCATATAAATTCGCCCTATATACTCGCCTATTAAACCAAGAACAAAAATTTGTATTCCACCAATAAAAAAAATTGATGCAATAAGCGATGTCCATCCCACAGCAGCAACCCCATAAACTATTTTTTTGAAGAACACATAAAATATTAAAATAAAACTTAAAAAAACAATACCTAATCCTAAATAAACAACTAGCCGTAATGGATAATTAGAAAATGAAAAAATAGCATCTAATGCTAATTTCACTAACTTTCCAAAATTATATTTAGTTTCACCTTTGAAACGTTTACCATGTTCTACGGAAATAGATGAATGTTTAAATCCAACCCATCCAATTAAACCAATAACATATCTATTTGTTTCTCTACATTCTTTAACTTTATCAACAACATCTTTCCGCATGATTCTAAAAACATGTGAATTAATAACGATTTTTTCAGCTATTAATAATTGAATTAAAGATATAAAAATTTTAGACAAAAGAATTTTAGAATAAGAAAACTTTTTATTTTGGCGATCCCCAAAAACTACGTCATAACCTTCTTGCAGTTTATTATAAAGCTTTATTAACTCTTCAGGCTGGTCTTGTAAATCCCCATCCATAGTCACAATAAAATCACCTTCTGCATTATCTAACCCTGCTGAAATTGCAACATGATGTCCGAAATTTCTACTAAGCTGTAATATTTTTATATCCGAATCTTTTAATTGAAGTTCTTTGATAACATTTAGCGTTTTATCAAAACTCCCATCATCTACATAAAGAATTTCATGCGTAAAAGACGAAAAATCTTGAATTAAGACTTTTTTTAAACGTTCATAAAGTTCGAAAATATTTTCTTCTTCATTATAAACAGGAATAACAACTGAAATCTTCATTACTTATATCCATTATTTTACTGTTTAATTTTTAACAGAATATTTTACAAATTGCTCATTTTTAAAATCCCAAATAAAAAATTGTAAATCTGAATTTTGTTTTAACCATTCCTTATTAAAAATAAAAGTTAAATTTTTTACTTTTGGATGCTCTTTATAAAGCTCATTAACATAAAATTTGCCTACATTATTTTCATATTTTGTCATAAACTTAAAATATCGCTCATCCATATAAAAATAAATATTCTCATCTAACGAAACAAATTGAAATCCATTTTTTATTTTTTTAATAACAATAGGACCTTCTAAATTTTTCAATAAACCATCAATCCAAACTCTTCCAATCTCATAAACTTGAATTTTATCACTACCTGATATTAATCTTAAATTTTTTAAAAGCGCGTTTATTTTACCTGGACAAGCAAGGAATACAAATTTATTTTTAGATTTTGAATTCAACTTATTCTCTTTTGCAAAATCTTTAATAAGACGATCATTTTCAATATAAAAAAAACGCAAATTTAAAAAACGTACACTATCACTACTACGCTTGATGCCCGCACCGATTAAAATTAAAAATATTACAAAAAAACAAAATAATTTTTTATTTACCAAAGATCCTTTTCTAAAAACTAAAAATAGAATTACAAAAATAAAAATGGGCGCAATCGGATATATATAGCGAACACTATATCCAGCCACATATATTGGCCAAGACAAAATCGCTATAGAACCAATAAGAAATAATAAATAAGACTTCTCTAAAATACGAAATTTACCTGAACGATAAAAAATGAAAAAGAAGAGAATTAACTCAATAATCAAAATAATTTTACCATTTAAAAACTCTAAGAACCAAGTTCCCATAAGATCTTTTAAACAATATGCGAAAGACCAACCTATATCATTTAAAGTCCAATGTAAAAGCGCAATACCTGTTAAACATTTATAATCTCCCCAAAATAAAAACATTCTATAAAAAAGAATTATCAAATAGATAAAACTTATTAAAAAATATAAGTATGTTTTTTTTATCGTTATCCAAAATAAATCGAAACTAAATTTTAACTCTTTTAAATAAAATAAATAAACGCCCACAAACAATATAAAGGGTAAAAAAATAAGAACATCTCTAGAAAACTGTGCAAGGAAAAAAAAGAAGGATGATAATAAATAAAACTTATATGAATTAGAATATAAATATTTTTTCAAAAAAATAAGAATACACAAAAAACACAATAAATTAAAAAAATCAGCCGCGTACAAAAAGATTAAAACGTTAAATATGCAGCCATTTAATAAAAAAAACAAAGCTCCTAAAAAAGCTACTGAAAGAGGAAAAAACCAATTTAAAATATTTAATAATAAAATTGAGTTTACTGAATGCAAAAATACATTAAAAAGATAATATAAAAAGGTATTCAATCCAAATGACAAATATTCTAGTCCAAAAAGATTAAATAATATCGGACGATAATACGATGCATATCCCCATTCGGGAATCTTAAAAGCTTCTGCATAACTATCTCCATTTACTATCATCCAATCATTAAGCTGCCAAGGCCGTAAAAAATCTCTTATATTCGAAACCATTCCATGAGAGATAGCCGTAGCAGAATCAAAATCAAAACCTGATGAATAATACTTATAATAAGGTAATCCCAAAATACAAAATCCTAATATAAATAATAAAACACTCAAAACTAACTTTGAATGTTTGTACTCAAAAAATTTATCCCAAAACATCATCTACTCCCTTAATTTTTTAAAATTTAAGTAATTCTAAATCAATTTTTTAAAATATAAAATTGTTTTTTTCAAACCTTCTTCAAAATTAATTTGGGGTTCCCAACTTAATTTTCCTTTTGCTAATGATATGTCAGGATTTCGCTTTAGAGGATCATCCTGCGGCAATTCTTTAAAAATAATTTTCGATCTACTTTGAGTCAATTTTATAATCAATTCTGCAGCTTGCAAAACTGTAAATTCATCCGGATTTCCAAGATTAACAGGACCATAAAAATTTTTTTGTGTATTCATCATTGCTATCAAACCATCAATCATATCATCCACATAACAAAATGAACGGGTTTGAGATCCTTCACCATAAACTTCAAGAGGTTTATTTTGCAGAGCATTCATTATAAAGTTACTTACAACCCGTCCATCTTGAGGGTCCATGGCCGGTCCATAAGTATTAAAAATACGTACAACTTTTATATCTACACCATAAGTACGGTTATAATCAAAAAATAATGACTCTGCACAACGCTTGCCTTCATCGTAGCAAGCGCGAATTCCAATTGAATTAACATTACCTCTATAGCTTTCAACTTGAGGATGAACAAGCGGATCCCCATAAATTTCGCTTGTCGATGTTTGTAAAATTTTTGCATTATTTTTATTAGCGAGGTCCAACATATTTATTGCACCTAAAATACTTGTTTTAGTTGTTTGAATAGGATCGGCTTGATACCTAGGAGGGGAAGCAGGACAAGCTAAGTTATAAATCTGCTCCACCGCCAAATCAATCGGAAAAATAATATCGTGTTTTATAAATTTGAAATTTGGCAAATTTAGTAAATCTTCGATGTTTTGCATTCGGCCTGATGACAAATTATCCAAAACAATAACAAAATTATTTTTATCTTCTACAAGACTTCGTACCAAATTGCTACCCAAAAACCCAGCCCCACCGGTTACTAAAATCCTATTTTCCATTTTTCAATTCCAATTCATAGATGTTTATATAAGAAACTTCTACGCAACAATTAAATAAAAATATATCTCCCCACTTACCTTCATTTTGTATTAATTCACAAGAACTATTATTAGCAATTTTTTCAATTTCATTAACTTTAAAATCTTTTGAAATTTCAGAAATTACAAAATCTAAACTTTTTTTGTCGCAAATCAAAACCAAAGCTATTGTTTCTAAATTACCAAGTTTTATTTTTAATGAATTAAAAAACGCTTGTTTTTTTAATTCATCTTTAAAAATCATAAAACAATCACTTCCTATGTTCATTGGGATTACGGTTTTATTATTTAGAATCTGCTCTAAAGAGTTGAACCCTCCGAAATAAACAACTGTTTTAAAATCGGTTTTATTAATAAAAGATTCAAGTTCGCAATATCCAGTCTTATATTTTTTTGACAAAACGGGTTGAATAAAGATTAAATTCCAAAAACCATAACATACAAACAACAGCAATATATACGTTGAATACTTCTTTGAAATTATTTTATAAAAGAAAAATCCAATCAAGATATAAAGTATCGGTAAAGCGCTTCCAAAAGCTCTCAAAGCCGTAAAACTTCCTAAACAAAATCGTAAAGTAATCGTAGCCACAGGAATCAATAAAATTAATAACAATAAAAAACTTGAATCAAAAAAATTTTTTCTAAAATTTTTAAATAAACTTATTAAAAATAAAATTAAACCTAAACAAATCAATATTGTAACAAACTTAAATTCTGTACTACAAAAAAGAGTAGGGAAATATACAATTCTAGAAAAATTAATATTAGATGCAGCTCTAGATAAATATTTATATTGACCGAACACAGAATATAGAAAAGGCCAATTTTTCTTACCAAGAAAAAAATAAAAAAAAGTCACAAAAAAATCCAATAAAATAATAGGTAATACAAATGGAATAAAGGTTTTTAAAATATAAGAAAAAAAGGATAAACCTTTTTTATAAAACAGATAATATAAAAATATAAAAATAACTGGTAAATAAAAAATTATTACATAATAAGTTAATACGCTATAACCTAATAAAAAACATCCCAAATAATATTTCCACCATTCTAAATTTTGCAAAGCTTTATAACAAATCCAAACTCCTAAAAAATAAAATGCTACAAAAATTAATAAATGAGTTTTTGAATAATAAAAAAAGAACTCAGAGTTCATCCATAATATAACCGGTATTAGACTTAAATAACTATTTTTAAAAATCATTTTTGCAAGTAAAAATAAACCTAAGGCAGAGATAAAAGCAAATATTGTCATCAAATAAATTACTTTATAAGGAGTTGATAAACCAAATAAAGCCGCAATTAAAATAATTCCCGGCTTAGCGCCAGCCCAATGAAACACTCCTGATGTTAAAAAGTTTTTTGTTTCTCCTGAATAAACATGATCATCATATATCTGAAGTATAAAATTTTGTAAATTATAAAAACTAAAAAATATAAATAACACAAAATACAATACCGTCAAACAGATAATAAGATGTTCAAATCGAAACTTATAACTTTTCATTTTTCAATTCCAATGAATAAATTAAACCATAAGGAAGTAATGTTAGCGGCTCATCAAAAATAATTTCGTAACCAAATAAATATTCATTTACAACAGGTGCTGCCGCAAATGCAGACATATTAACTTTTGCAATCTCTTTTAAAGAAAACAATTGAGAGAGTTGCGATTTTGCAAAATTCATAAAATTTTGATCTACATAAAAAAACAGTAATGCTACTTTTTTACCAGCGTTTAATCTTGTTTTTAATAAATCAACAATCTCTTTTCTTTTTTGATCATTTTTTAAAATACTATTTAAATTGCAAAACCCACCTAAAGGTATGATTTCTTTTTCTTCCAAAAGGTATTCCAAATTTAGTTGGATACCATAATAAGAAATAACATCAAAATTATTTTTTCTAAGTTGATAAGTTAAATCATTATATCCAGTATTATATCGATTGCTATAATCATTATAATTGGCAGATAATCGCCAAAATCCAAAAATCAAAAAGGCTAAAAAAACCCATTTACTATGCTTTGCTGCAATTAATTTACTTATGAAAAATGGTATTAAAATATACATAATAGGAATAACAGGAATATAGGCCCTTAAAGCAGTAAACTGACCTAAAACATGCCTGAAATCTATAAAAAACAATGTTATTAATAATGATAAAAACAATAAATCTGAATTTATTATTTGTTTTGATTTAAAGGCTCTAAATAAATAATAAAGAAAAAACAAAAAAGAAATAAAAATTAAAATAGATACACAAAAATCCCATTGCCAAAATATCGCTGGAAAATAAAAAAACTTAAATAAATCTATTTTTTCAAAAGATGTACATAAAGTCTTATATTGAAGATAAAAAGCATAACTGAATGGTATGTTTCTTTTGCCTAACCATAGATATAAAATAGAAACAACAGAATCTAATAAAATTATAGGTAATAAAAATGGAACCATTGTTTTAAATATAAACGAAAATAATGAAAAACCTTTTTTATAAAATAGGTAAATAAAGAACCCAAAGATAAAAAATAAGTAATAAACAACAAGATAATAACTTAAAACACTATACCCTAACAAAAAGCACCCTAAATAATATTTCCACCACTCTAAATTTTCTATACCTTTATAACAAAGCCAAACTCCAATAAAATAAAATGGTAAAAAAATTAAAAGTTGCGTTCGTGAATAATAAAAACAAAGTTCTGAAGTAACCCAGAGTAAAGACGGAATTAAACTCATATAAATATCTCTAATAATAATTTTAGATATAAGAAATAAACCGATTGCAAGGAAAATTGACGACCAAATATAAAGATACATAAGCTTTAAAGGCGTATCTAAACCGTACAGTCCTGCAAGAAACACTATACCAGGTTTACCTTCCGCCCAATGATATTCTCCTGAAGTCAAAAAGCTCTTAGTTGAGTAAGGATAATAAAGCGAATCATACATTTGAAAAACATAATTTTCTAAATTTCTAAAATTTAGAGCTATAAAAACTAAACAAAAAATTATAAATAAAAACCAAATAGTGTATTCAAATAATTTTTCTTTAAATACCAATCTGTTTTGATTTAATTTTTGCATTTTGGACTATCCCTTTTAAATTTATTTTTTCCTTTTCAACAATTTTTAAATCTTCTTCAACCATAAGCTTGATTAATTCTTGAAAATCGGTTTTTGCTTCCCATCCTAAAATGTTTTTTGCTTTCGAAGGCTCACCAATAAGCAAGTCCACTTCCGTTGGTCTAAAATAATCCGCATCAACCTCAACTAAAATTTCTCCATTATTTTTATTAATAGCCTTTTCATTAATTCCAAATCCAATCCACTCAAGATCTATCCCAAGAACCTTAAAAGCATTTGTAACAAACTCACGAACAGAATAAGTTTTACCAGTCGCAATCACATAATCATCTGGTTTTTCCTGTTGAAGCATAAGCCACATAGCCTCTACATATTCTTTGGCATATCCCCAATCTCGCTTTGCATCCAAATTTCCCAAATAAAGCTTTTCTTGTAATCCATAAAAAATACTTGCTACCGCACGGGTAACCTTTCTTGTAACAAAAGTTTCACCCCGCCTAGGAGATTCGTGATTAAAAAGTATTCCGCAACATGCAAACATCTTATATGCTTCACGATAGTTTATTGTTGCCCAATGCGCGTAAAGTTTTGCAACACCATAAGGAGATCGTGGATAAAAAGGAGTTTTTTCACTTTGTGGAATTTCTTGAACTTTTCCATAAAGTTCACTCGTTGAAGCTTGATAAAATTTTACTTTATCAACCAAATTTAAAATTCTAATTGCTTCCAAAATACGCAATGATCCAAGCGCATCTGAATTTGCTGTATATTCTGGAGTTTCAAAAGAAACTTGAACATGACTTTGTGCAGCCAGATTGTAAATCTCATCAGGCTGAATTTCTTGAATTAATCGAATTATATTGGTCGCATCGGTCACATCACCATAATGCAAAAAAAATCTAGGATCTTGCGCAAAATGTAAATCTTCAAAAATATGATCCACTCTTGCTGTGTTAAAACTAGAAGATCTGCGCTTTACCCCATGAACTTGATATCCTTTTTCAAGTAAAAATTCAGAAAGATAAGAACCATCTTGACCTGTAACTCCAAAAATCAGTGCTTTTTTCATTTTAAACTTTCAGATTTTTTTAAATAAAAAACTATAATATAAACCTGCAAATTTAGGCAACAAGTTTGGCATATGAGTAAAACTAACTAATTCAAATTTTTTATCCCGCAAAACAGCTTCTAATAACTTTTTATAATCAGAAACATGATGATGTTCTATTTCTTTAAAACCAATTAATCTAAAAAACTTATTCATTATAAAATCTACTCTTGGTATGCCGACTAAAAGTTCGCCTTTAGGTTTTAGAATCCTATGAATCTCGCAGATTGCTGTTTGTAAATCATTTATATGTTCAAAAACAGAAATACCTACAACCAAATCAAATTTATTATCTAAGTAATTTGTTTTAAGAATATTTCCCTTCACCAATTCGGCTTTAGCTTTAACTTTTTCTAAATTCTTACTTACTGTTTTAGGATTTGAATCTAAATCTATTCCATGTAACTCATTAGTTATTTTTGATAAAGTAGGAAGCATTAAACCGCTACCATATCCTACTTCTAAAATAGAATTATAATGTGATTTTAAAAGAGATAGGGTTCTATTAATACGATTAAAGTAAAGTCTACCTATAAAGGGTTTATAATAATATTCCAATGGGTCACTATCTCCATTAACATCAAAAATATTTTTGTTCGGAACTACAAATTTAACTTTTGAATACATTTAAAACCTTTTTAACTAAATATTTATATTTAATCATCAACTCTACAAAACTACTCTAATAAAAATATTTTCTTTAAACTCTTTTCCTTACCAAACTCTATGTATCTATAAGATAAAGCGGAAAAAGACAGCATAAAAAACATATATATTAAAAAATTTGTTATATTAAAATTCTTTAAAAGACAAAAAGTATTAACCAACATGTAATGCCAAACATATATGGAAAAACACATTGCGCCCAAAATCCGTAAAGGCCACACTCTAAAGAAATAATTTATTGAGCTTTTCAAATTAAATGCAGAAACTATTAAACAAAAAAAACTTAACTGAGTGAAATTATACATAAACGCCCTGCCATAAAGTGAAATTCTACCCATCCATGCCAAATCACCAACTAAAGATGCAACAAAAAAAAGAAATATTCCCGAAGCAAATAAAGCCCAACTTCTGTATGAAAAAATTTTATTATTTTCATAATACAACTTACAAATTACAAATCCTAAAAAAAAATCATCTAATCTTCCTAAAAAGCTATCTGTAATAGGATTAGGCCCACTCCAATCCGGCAAATAAAAACACCCAACCAATCTGATAAATAAAGAAATTAAAAAAATTAATATTCCAATTTTTTTAAAAGGAAACCGATTTATTAAAAACAAAATAAAAGGAAACAATAAACTAAACCAGATTTCTATAATCAAAGACCATAAAACACAGTTTAAAAGTGGATAAAAATCTACACAGCTAAATGCAGAAAAAGCAGATAATGTAAAAATTAATTTTTTAAAACTAAATACACTCGGTTTTAAAATAAAAAAAAATGAAATTAAACAATTAAAAATTAATAAAGGATAAAGACGGAAATATCTTTTTTTATAAAATGCAAAAACATCAGATAAATTGGACATTTTTCGCAGTTGTAAAAAATATGGCCTAAAAAGAACAAACCCTGATAATATAAAAAAAAGATTAACCCCAAGCCACCCAGCCCAAACACCTATCCATTGTCCAACACCTAAAAACCTACCAATATCATGTATTAATTCTAAGGCGGGACCTCTAAGTATATGATGATACAACACCATAAGGATCGCTAAACCTCGAAGTCCATCGATAACCTCTATCTTGTTATTCGAAAGATTTTCCTGATTTTTTAAATTTTCGCTTGAAATTGTATTCATACATTTTTCACTTCATTTTAAATTTTTTGAAAGCAACAAAACTCATCTTCAAAAGCATTAAGCCATGCTTAAATCGACTAATTTGAGTACTACCATAAGTTCGAGCTTTGTAATGAATTGGCATATCAACAACTTTTAGATTATTTTTTATGGCCCCAAATATTAGATCAAAATCTCCAAAAGGATCGATATCCCCTAAAAATTTCCTTGTCGTTTTTATCTTTTGCCAATCTTTTTTGAATATTACTTTGGTGCCGCACAAAGTATCACGAATTCGCTGATTTAATAGCCAAGAAAAACCTATTCCAAAAAGCTTATTTGCTATTAGATTTAAAAATCTCATTGCACTATTTTCCATCGCATAGATCAAACGCACACCATTAACAAACTCTCCTTTTCCGTCAACAATTGCATTCCAAAATTTTGTTAACTCTTGCGCAGGAACCGTCAAATCTCCGTCCAAAATCATTAAGATATCGCCACTTGCATTATCAAAACCAACTCTAACCGCATCGGCTTTGCCTTTGCCGCCTTGAACAAAATATTTCAGATCAAAAAATAGGTCCGATTTTTTTTCATCAACCACTTTTTTTATTTCGTCCAAAGTGCCGTCTTTTGATCCACCTTCAACAAAAATAATTTCTGTCTTTTTGCCCATTTTTGGAATCGAATTAACAACATTTACAATGTTACCTTTTTCATTTTTACAAGTAACAATAACAGAGCAGGTTAACTCTTTTGCATCTAACGTTTGTGGTTTTGGACAAGCTATAACAAAAAAATCTAAACAACATCTATTTACTAGCGGCAAAATTGCAAAACCATAATTGAAAATTGTAGAAATTAAAGGAATATATTTTGGCATCAAAGTTCGATACTCATTTGAAACAATTTCAAATGAAGCTAGGTTTAAAAAATTCTCCAAATCCGCCATTTGAATCCAATTTCTGAAAGGAACATCCCTGCGTAAACCTACAGATTGACCTAATTTTAAAAACGGTTCCCATAACGTCGAACAAATATTTAAAACAATCCTTGTTTGTGGATTACAAAATTGATGAAGCTTTTCCAAACAGATCTGAATATCATACTCAAGCATCAAAGTGTGAGATAAAATTATAAAATCAAATTTGTTATTTGAATATTTTGAATCTTTTAGCAAATCATCTACAGAACCGCAAACAAAATTTAAATTAGGACATTTTTCTTTTGCTTCACTTATATAATTTATGTTTTCATCAATTCCAAGACCAAACGATGGTTTTACAGCATTGAGTAAAAAACCAGAACGACACCCAATTTGAAGCACTGAAGAATTTTTCGGAATCACAAATTTATAAAAATTTGCTATTCGATCATAGTAATATTTATTTTTATTTATCCAATAAGCATCTGATGTTTTGTATTCTCTTTTTGCTTGCAACACTCCAAATCCTTTTTGTTATTCGTTACATACCACTCAATTGTTTTCAAAATACCTTCACACAGCGATGTTTTTGCTCTCCATCCTAAATTATTAATTTTTGAAACATCTAAAACTTTTCGCATTGTACCATCAGGCTTTGTTTGATCAAAAATTAAGCTGCCGCTAAATCCCACCAACTCTGCAATTAAATTTGCAAGATCTAAAATCGAAATATCCTCTCCAGTTCCAACATTTATGGTCTCATTTGAATCATAATTTTGCATCAAAAATACAAGTGCTTCTGCCAAATCATCTACAAATAAAAACTCTCGCATTGGCTTACCACTTCCCCAAATAACAACCGATTGTGCATTTGTTTCTTTTGCTTTCAAAAATTTTGCAATTAAAGCAGGAAGCACATGTGACGAATTCAAATCAAAATTATCATTTGGACCGTATAAATTTGTCGGCATACAAGATATAAAATTTGTGCCATATTCTCGATTGTAAGCTTCGCACATTTTAAGCCCCGCAATCTTAGCAAGAGCATAAAACTCATTTGTCTTTTCTAGCTCGCCAGTTAATAAATACTCTTCTTTAATAGGTTGAGAACAATTTTTGGGATAAATGCACGAGGACCCAAGAAACAATAATTTTTTAACTCCAAATTTATAAGCATTATGGATAATGTTATTTTGAATCATCAAATTGTCATAAATAAACTGCGCTGGAAAATCTGAATTAGCTTTGATACCTCCAACCTTTGCAGCAGCTAAAAAAACATATTCCGGTAATTTTGTTTGAAAAAACATCTCAACATCTTTTTGATTGCGCAAATCAAGATATTCAAAATCGCTTGTCAAAATATTTTTATAACCATTTTTTTGTAGAGTCCGCAAGATTGCACTTCCAACAAGTCCCTTATGTCCGGCTAAATAAATTTTGCTATCAAAATTCATATCTATTCCAACAAAAATAATTTTTTAAGTGATTTCTCTTTCCCAAACTCTATGTATCGATAGGACATAACTGAAAAAGAAAACATAAAAAATGAATAAATCAATATTTGCACTATAGAAAAATTATTAAAATCTAAAAATGAAGCCATTAATATGTAATGCCAAACATATATTGAATAACACATTGTTCCCAAAATTCGCAAAAACCATATCTTAAAAAACCTTGTAGACTGAAAAGCGCAAACAAATAGACATGCAAAACTAATTTGCATCAAATTATAAATAAAGGCTCTAGCAAAAAAGATTGATTTAAAAGTTTTACAAAAAGTAAGCTCTCCTATAAAAGCCGCACTTACATACAAAATCAAACATGCAAATAGGAGTTTTACAAAATTAAATTTAAATATTTTATTTTGCTCGTAATAAAGTTTGCACAAAATCATTCCAAAGAAAAAATCATCCAGACTACAAAAAACTCCAAATAATCCTTGTCCATAAAATTTAAGGCTTAATAGTGATACAAGTCTAAAAACTAACGCTATTACAAAAATCGATATTCCAACTTTTTTAAAACCAAACTTATAAATTAAATAAACAATTAAAGGAAACAATAAACTAAACCAAATCTCTGTAATCAAAGTCGCCAAAACCGGGTTCAATCCTGTACTTACCGACTTATTTAAAAAGACAGAAAAAGTAGTTAAAGTCAAAAATAAATCTTTAAAAGAATCGAACGATGGCTTAGTAATAAAGAAAAAAGCCACTAAATAATTAAATGCAAGTAATGGATAAAGTCTAAAAAATCTTCTTTTGTAAAAGTCAAAAACATCTTTTTTAGATTCAAAACTTCGTTCTTGCAAAAAATATGGCTTAAATAAAACAAAACCCGACAATATGAAAAATAACTGAACTCCCCATCCGCCTGTAATAAAAATAAATCCAATAGCTGTACTTATACCAAGTTGATGAGCAAAGTTTACAGACCACGCCAATTCATAAGGTTTTAAAATATGACTATGTAAAACCATTAAAACAGCAATTCCACGAAGCGCGTCAACAAAACCTAATTTTTTGCTTTCATCTATAGTCGCATTCATACTACTTTCTCACTCTTTTTAACTTTTATTAACTGACGCAAATCTTTAATTTTTTCCACATCTTTGCGATTAATTACAATTAACTGATTTTCATGTTCGATAACACACAAATTTTCAATACCAATCAGTGCAACCAATTTATCTTTTACATCAATCAAATTATTAAAGGAATTTATTTCAATCACATTTTGCAATTTACTTGATTGCATAGAATTTTGGATAGACAAAAAAACATCTAAATTTCCAACATCGCTCCATGCAAAATCTACTGGCAAAAAAATAATATTTTCAGTTTTTTCCATCACAGCATAATCGATTGAAATTTTTTCAATTTGCTCATAAATTGATTTATCGCTCTGCTCTATCGAATCAGTAACTTGATCAAAAACCCTTGGAGCACAAAATTTGCATTCGTTTATAAAAACATTTATCTGCGCGATAAACATTCCCAAATTCCAAAATTTGTTTCCATCTTTTACATATTGCTGTGCAACTTCTAATTTTGGTTTTTCATGAAATTTTTTAATTTGTAAAAATTGATTATTTTCTAAATCATTTAAATCGCATTCGATATATCCATAACCTGTTGCTGCACTTTTTGGCTTAAGACCTAGCAAACAAATTTTATTTTCAAGCGATACAAGATCAACTACTTTTTTAATCTGTGATGCAAAAACATCGGAATCTGGAATATAATGATCTGCAGGAAAAAATCCAACAATGCAATTTGGATCCAGTTTTGAAATTTGTAATAAACTAAAAATAATTGCAGCCGCGGTATTACGACCAGCCGGCTCAACTAAAACCTTACATTCATCTGATTTTACAAAACGTGAAATCAAATCTTTTTGAGCTTGAGATGTGATAATAAATATTTGGTCAGAAAACAGTTTGCAACGATTGATTGTTTGCTCTAAAAGAGATTCTCCATTTAAAAAAGGAATTACTTGTTTTGGCCTATCTTCTCGACTATATGGCCAAAGGCGCTCTCCAATTCCCCCGGCAAGAATGACGCTGTAAAACTTTATTTTACTTGCCACTTTTACTCTCTTTTATTTTACTACTCAAATTTTAGAAGAATAATTTTCAAAAAATCATATCATCGAATAAATAAAAAATCTCCAAAAAAAATTTATTTATTTTACAGAATCTTCTATTTCACCTTTTACACGCTTTGCAAGCTGCGTTGTTGAAAAACCTTTGTCGTGAGTGAAGTCGTGATTTATTATTTTCACTTCACCACCATATGATGTAATAAAATCATATCCAACAACAGTTTCAGCCGCATAATCTCCACCTTTTGCTAAAACATCAGGTTTTAAAAAGGAGATTAAATTTGCAGGAGTTTCTTCATCAAAAACGGTTACAAAATCGACAAATCCAAGAGCTGACATAACTTTCGCACGATCGCTTAAATTTTGAATTGGTCTATCATCACCTTTTATTCTTTTGATTGACTCGTCAGAATTCATTGCAACTACCAAAATGTCCCCACATTTTTTTGCTTCGCTTAAAAGTGCAACATGCCCACTATGAAGCAGATCAAAACATCCGTTTGTGAAAACTATTTTTTTGCCTTCGATTTTGTGCCAGTCAAGCTCTGTCTTCAAATTGCGCCAATCGAAAATAAATTTTTCTTGAAACTGAATATTTTTATCAAAAAGCTCTTCGAGCGAAACTGCGTATGTTTTTAAATGTGAAATTGCCACAGCTGCCGCTAAATTGGCCACTTCTAAACATTTATCGATAGGTAAATGATTTAGTAAACCAAGTGCTAAAAACGAAATAACTGTGTCTCCTGCGCCGGTTAAGTCAAATACCTCTTTTTTACCAAGCGCTGGTGAGAAAATATGATCATTTTTAGAGATAAAAGAGATTCCTTTATCACCCAAAGTAACAAATAAACCATCAATAGATAAAAGGTCACATATCTTTTTGCCATTTTCCAAAATAGAATTTTCTGCTGGAAGTTTAAAAAAGTTCACCATTTCTTTAAACTCTTTTAAATTTGGCTTTATAAAATTCAGATTTTTATATTTTGAAAAATTAGGACCTTTAGGATCCACAAGTACAATCGAGTTATTCTTTTTAGCTTGCAAGTTTACAAAAGTAATAAGTTCTTCATCGATTATACCTTTTGCATAGTCTGAAATAATAATTATCGAATTTGGTTTTAAAATTTTTGCGACTTTTTCAAAAATATCATTTTTTTCAGATCTAGAAAGAGTTTTAGAATCTTCTGCATCAACTCTCATCAATTGATGATTTTGTGCCATTAATCTTTGTTTCAAAGTTGTTGGACGATAAAAACTTTTTATTATGGCATCTTTTAGATTTTTCGCATCAAGCATAGAAAGTAAAATGCTACCAGCACGATCAGTTTCATTAACGATTCCAACTAAACTGACATCGCATCCAATTTTTTTGCAATTAAGGGCAACATTTGCAGCTCCACCAAGGCTCCACTCTTTTCGCTCTTCTTTTAAAATAGGAACCGGCGCTTCTGGAGAAATTCTACTCACTGAGCCAAAAACATACTCATCGAGCATCAAATCCCCAATAATTAAAACATCCCTATTTTTAGCGTTTTTTAATTCTTGAATAATATTTTTCATTTATGCGCCTTTAAAATATCTAAAATTTTCTAAAGCCTTTTTCTATTTAAAAAAGGATATAACATCTACCTAAAATGACAACTAATTGATATGAAAAAAAGAATTAAGTATCATAAGGGCCAAAGTCCATTTTTATGGTAAAAATGGGTAAAAATTCAATAGGAGGACTTAATGAAACTTCAAATAACTTACGATTTTACTAATCTTCAAGATGCACTTGATATCGCTCAAAAAACCGCCCCACACGCCGACATTTTAGAAGTTGGAACATTACTTTTATATAAAGAAGGAATAAAGGCTGTCGAAGAATTTAAAAAATTATTTCCTAAAAAAGAAATTTTGGTTGATGCCAAAATTTCAGACCGGGCGGAAGAGGCAGTAAAAATTTTTACAAAAGCAGGCGCTACAATCATCACCGTTTTAGCCGGCACCCAAAATAAAACAATTTATAAAGCGACACAAATCGCTCATGAAAACGATGCCAAAATTGCATTAGATCTAATGGATGCTTATTCCATGGGACAATCTGCAATGGATGCAGCAAAATTAGGAGTAGACTATATCCTATTCAACAGATCTCATGATGTAGAAACTGAAACTAGTATCATCGATCAATGGGAATCAATAAAAGAAAATACAAATATTCCAGTTTTAATTTCTGGAAAAATCAATAACTCCAATATTCAAAATATTTTATCTTTAAAACCTTACGGAATAGTTATCGGCACAGCTATCACAAAATCGGAATATCCAGAAAAAGAAGCAGAATTTTTCAAATCACTTTTATAATCATTTTTGGGTTTAAATATGTTTTTTAAAAGAAATTTAATGCTAATTGCTACATTTTTATTTGTAGGATTTTTATCCACACTATGGTTAAATTCAAAAAAAATAAAAAACGAAAATGTAAAAGAAGGAAAATCAATGTTTTTTAAACTGAAAGAAAATTTAAAACCACAAAATTTGATAGGAATTTCACCAAACCAGATAGAACAACATTGGAAACTGTACGAAGGATATGTAACACAATCAAACAAACTGCAAGAAGAACTTAATAAAATGCTCGCAGCAGGAGAGTCTTCTTCATTAATATATTCAGACAGACGAAGACGCTTGGGTTTTGAACTTAATGGAATAGTCTTACATGAACTTTATTTTGAAAATTTAACAGCAGGAATAGCGCAACCAAAATCAGGAAAATTCATTGAAACAATCACAAAACAATTTGGCTCTTTTGATAAATGGAAAGAAGATTTTATAAATTGCGGTAAAACTCGAGGAATAGGCTGGGCTATTTTATATTTTGATCCCTCATCAAAAACAATGGTAAACAGTTTTATTGCAGAACATGAGATTGGGCATATTGCAACTTTTAAACCAATTTTAGTCATGGATGTTTGGGAACATGCTTACATGGTAGATTATAGCGCAACAGATCGTGGCAAATATATTGACGCTTTTATGCAAAATATAAATTGGGAAATTGTTGAAAAAAGATTCAATTTAGCAATTTAAGTATTTTTTCGAAAACGGTTTCTGCTTTTAGCGCAGCCATACAATTTTCTTCATTATTTTTGCCGTGAGTTTTTTGTCTAAAATGGCAACATGGGACTTGAATCGCATTTTCTATATTTTCAGTCAAAATAAAAGGTCCGTGCATTTTTGCAGACGTCGGACCAAAAATTGCAATCGTTTTAACTTGCAAAAAATCCGCCATGTGCAAAAAGCCAGTATCCGGTGCAACAAGAAGTAAAGATTTAGAAATCAAATATGCATAATCATTAAGATCCATTTTGGGAGGAATAAAAATTCGTAATTTTTTTTCTACACAAAAAGAAGCTAAATTTATACCGGGTTGTCCAAAAAAAGATCCAAATAAAACTGTATCAATTTTTGCATCGACCAGGCGTTGAAGCAATTCTTGCCAATTCTCTTTCGGCCAATGTTTTGAAGGCCAAGTAGTGTTTGGCGCAATGATAACAAATTTTGTTAAATTATTTTCAGTAATCCAAGTTTCAACTTTAGATTTTGTTTGATTAGAAAAGTCCAAATAAAAATCTTTTTTGAGTTGTTCAAAAGCAGGAGAACAATTGTAAAATTCTTGCGATAATTCGTCTTTTAAAAGCGCCAAATACCGTAAAACTGCACTATCAGCAAGTGCTAAATTCTTTTGAATAATATTAAAATAATTGGGAGTTACTTGATACTTTGTAAAAAAAGTTGTAAATCGATCACGTGCATGTCCAACTGCAAAACCAATTTTGGGTCCTTTTAAAAATGCACTCAAAATTGAAGTTTTTAAGATTCCTTGAAAATCAATAATCACATCCCATTTTGTCTGACGCAGTTTTTTGATTACACCAAGTGTGTGTTTTAAATTTTCAAATTTCAAAAATTTGTCTTTTAAAACAAAAACTTCATCCAAAAAAGGTTGATCCAAAATTAATTCTGCTGCTTTTTCCTGTACTACCCAGCTAATTTCACAATTTGGGTAAAGTCGCTTTAACAAAAAAATCGATGATAAAGTATGCACAACATCGCCAATCGCAGAAACTCTTAAAATCAAAATCTTCATAATTTCCAAATTAAAGACCTAAAAATAACTTTGCTAAGTTAAGCGTTTCCCAAAAATCCGTCAAATTTGTACAACAACATGTTTATTTGGTAATTTATCTAACGTCTCGATTTCCTAAATTTATTTAAAAAAGGAGTATAAATGTTTTTAAGGAATAAACTCGTATTTACAACCACGGTCTTCTTGATATTATTGACAGTACTAATTTTCAAAAGTGTAAGCTGTCATCGTAAAGAAAATTTAAATTATTGGCATACCAAAACTCAAAGGAGTACTCCCATTAATATTCCAACAGACAAAATCACAAAAGTTGTGCTAGAAAATGGAATGACTATTTTAGTTTTTGAAAACAAAGCTATTCCAAAAGTTTTAGTCCAAATCGCATATGATATCGGATCTGCAGTTGAACAACCAAATGAACGAGGGCTTGCGCATTTAATCGAACATATGATTTTCAAAGGAACCGATAAATTATCCGAGGGCGACATAGACGGCATTGCACGAAAATATGGCGCAACACTTAACGCATTCACATCCAAAGATGTTACAAGTTACTATTTTGAAGTTAACAGCAATAACTGGAAATTTTTTGTACCAATACTCGCAGACTGCATGGTAAACGCTAGATTCGACTCACAACATCTTGCGTCCGAACTGAAAACTGTAATTTCAGAGTTAAAAATGTATCAAGATGATTATGTTAGATTAGGCGTTGATATAGCAGAAGCACAAATATTTCCATCAAACCATCCTTACCATTTTCCAATAATTGGATTTAAAGATTCGCTACTAAACTTAAACTCCGAAAATTTAAAAAAGTTTTACAAAAAATATTATCAACCAAATCATGCAACATTGTTTATAATGGGTGACGTTGATACAAAAGAAGCAATTGCTCTTGCAAAAGCTAATTTCGAAAATATAAAAGTAACCAGTTCTTATCTACAAGACGCTCTTCCATTTGTACCTCAAATACCAACAATCACTAATACAACAATTTTCAAACAAGTAGAAAAACCAATTATTGGTTATTATTTCACAGTTCCTGGACTCAAAGAAAAACAATACCTAGAGCAACAAGCTTTAGAATTTATTTTAGGTTCAGGTGATGGAAGTAGACTTTATCGCAAATTAGTAGACGAAGAAAAAATAGCAACAAGTGTTTCGGTAGCTTCAGACGTACTCATGAACACTAGCGTATTATTTATTTTTATCGAACCTATTAGCGGCAAAGAAGAACAATGCAAAAAGTTAGTAACGTCTGAACTTAACAAATTAATCCAAAAAGGCGTTAGCGATGAAGAGCTTGAAAAAGTAAGAAATGTAACACGACTAGCCTTTTTTGAAACAATACAAAATCCAGGTCATTTCGTATCAGAATGGATTTACTCATATTTTGCAACGGGTGATGAATTAAATATCTTTAAAGATATAAATAATCTTTTAAATCTAAAATCTCAAAACCTTCAAGATTATGCTGCGAATTATTTAGCTCCTGACTCGATGAGTGAGATCAAAATAAATCCTCTTCCAAAGCATTTAGAAGATAAAGCACTTTTAGATAGTCAAAAAGAAGATAATTTAGATCTTGCGATTTTGGGAAAACATAATCGAACAACAACGCTTGAAGAAGCTCGCTTCATAAAAAACATGCCCCCAGCAAATCCGCTTGAATTTCAATACCCAAAGCCTGATAAAACATTCACCTTGGAAAATGGCTTAAAAGTAATTTTACTTCAAAAAAAACAATGGCCATTTGTCGCTCTCAATCTAAAATTTAAAGATGCCTCATATTTTGCTGCCGCAAAAGAAGGAACGGCGTTAGGCCTTGCAATGGATATGCTCATAGAAGAAAGCTCAAATCTTTCTAAAAAAGAAATTGTCGATTTTTTTGAGCGCAATGGTGCTGCTTATAGTTTTGATGAAACAGGTGTCAGTGTTAATACTCTAAAGGAAACTTACCCGCAAATATTTAAACATTTAATGCATGTCATCGAAAATCCCACGTTTCCTTCAAAATCTTTTGATAAATTAAAAACAAACCTTTTAGAAGATTTTGCAAGAAATCAAGACGATCCAAAATATATTGCATCACGTATTTCGCGCAAAATAGCTTACAAAAATCATCCATTTGGATGGGATTTGAAAGAAATGGAAAAATATCTAAAAGACTTATCATTAAAAAATATAAAAACATTTTATTCTCAACATGTTTCACCTTCACACCTAATTTTGACAATCGTAGGTGATTTCGACTCAGCAGAAATGGAAAACAATATAAAAAATACTTTTGGAAACTGGAAAGGTGATAAATACCAAGAACCACAAATGCCAAAATATTCTCCGATAGATGTTGAAAACGTAGACCATTTCATGCTACGAAATCAAATTGTTTTAATTTTTGGCAGAAGATCTGATGTTGATGTTTATAACGATGACTACATTCCTCTGCAACTTGTAAATCTAATTTGCTTTTCCTCCTTAGGTTCAAGACTTTATCAGCTTAGAGAAGAGACTGGATGGTTTTATCGTGCATCAGGTGGAATAGCATCAGGATCTAATAAATATTTAGGCGTAGATTTTATTTATGCAATCCTCAGCCTTGATACATTAGAAAAAGCGGAAGACTCTATGCTAAACCTTATCAAATCGATCTCAAATTCTAAAAAAATCACGCAAGATGAACTTGAAGTTGCAAAACAACTTTATCTTAAAGGGTTGATCGATTCTTCAGCAACATACAACAATTTAGCAACCAAATTTTATGTATTAGATTCTTTAAATCTTGGATTTGATTACTACGATAAAGTTTTAAAAAGAATCAACTCTATTACAGTAGATGAAATAAACACGATCGCAAGCAAATATTTGAAAACGGAAAACTTAAGTAGAATAAGAGTTGGAAGAATAGGTAAAAAAGATTCGAAGTAGAAACAATATAAAAAATAAAAAAGGGCCAGAAATTTCTGGCCCTTTTTGTATAATAAACGCTTAATAAAAAGGATTATTTTTTAGTTAAACTTCTTTATGTCTTTGTTTTTCCAATATTCTGAAACCATTGAAGTTGTTCCTGCGATAGCTATAAGGCCTTGTCTTTCATCTACTGCTTGTCTTGCTACTTCAAAAGCCTCATTTAATGATTTGTAAGAATTTGCTCTAATTCCAAAGCTTTTTGCAAGTTTGCAAAGCTCTTCAGGATTATGAACATTTTGCTCGCCAGGAGCTGGAACAAAAAACACTTGTCCACTAATTTTCTTAAGCAAATATCTAATAGATTTAACAACCTCATTTGCATCATGAAAACTTTTCATACCCAAAATTAGAACAAATCCATTAATAGATTTTTTGTAATGTAACAATCTAATTCCAAGGAAAAGGTTTGCAAGTGCATCTAAGTTATGAGCATTGTCCAAAATAATTGTTGGTTTTTCTTTTTCTAACAGTTCAAATCGACCACGAAGTAATTCAAATTTTTCGTTCCAAAAACTTTTTAAAGTTTTTACAGGATTTAATATTGCTTTTTTCTTTTCTTCTAGAGTTGGTCTACCGCGCTGACCTTGTTTGGTCAAAAGCAAATTACCACGAAGAAATGGAGAAAATTTACCTTTAATATTTTCAACATAGATAAGAGCTATTCTTTCTGCAAGCGAAGCTGTTCTACCGTAAAGCTGTTCATAAATATAAGGAAGAGCTGATTGTTTTCGAATAGGCATCATCCATTTTGCTCCTGCAACATCTGAAAATTCTTTCATTTTTTGCAAACAAGTCTTACTTTGTTCTGCAGAAATAAAATAACAATCATTTTTTGCAATTCCCATTAATTCACCAGTAACTTTATCGAAATCTGTACCCAAAACATCCATGTCATCCATAGACACTTGAGTTACAGCTGAAATTTTTGGTTTTACAAAATTTGTAGCATCTAACGTTCCGCCCATACCAACTTCAAGAAAAACTACATCAACTTTTTCTGACTTGAAATAAAGTAATGATGCCATAGTAACTATTTCAAATGCTGTTGCTTTTAATTTTTTTGCTTCTACAACATTTAATACTTCATTAATAGAATCTGTAAACTGTTTATTTTGTATATATTTTGAATCTAAAGTAATTCTTTCGTTATAGGTCAAAATATGAGAAGAATAACAAGCTCCGGCTCTTATTCCTTCCTCTGCCAAAAGCTTGGCAGCGAAATTAATAGTTAAACTTTTGCCATTGACTCCACCAATCAAAATAATATCGAGCTTTGATGCAACATCATCAAACTCTTTATTCAATTCTTGCATTCTAGAAATTGCATTTTTGCTGTAATCAATTTGATTAGCAGCAGACAAAAATTCTATTACATCATTGTAACTTCTGTTTTTGCCCAAAACATTTTCTTCATTTTTATGCTTTTGGCTAGATGTAAGATTAATACTCATAGTAAGACTCCCGTTTTAAACTTAAAAATAATATTTCAGATTCATTTTTTCTACCCTCCATTTACAACTTTTTCAAGAAAATTATAATTTGATTTGAATTTTCAAATACAATTTATATTCTTAATGATATAAGACAACTTATACCATTTGTCTTATATTGCAACCACTAGATAATTAAAAAAACATCAATTTTTTGAACAAAAAATGCAAAAAACTACATTTTTATTTGAAATACTATATTTTTCTAATAAATTCTTTTTTTAAAAATTAATAAATTAAAGTAAATAAGGGAGAAAATGCATAAAAACCTTCTTTTTTGGCAAAAATCGGATGATATTTTAAAGCTCACCACTTCTCTAAAACATAATGAAATATCTATTGTAACTACAGACACGATTTTGGGTTTTTTGGGACAAATATCACAAGAAGCTTTTGAAAAATTAAATGCTATTAAAGAGGAGCGAAATGATAAACCTTATTTGATATTAATAGCATCACCCTCTCAAATATTTAATTTTGTCGACAAAATAACTGTTAATAAACAGCTTTTAAATCTTATAAACAAATGCTGGCCTGGACCATTAACTATTATCTTCAAAGGAAAATCAGATCTTCCTTCTTTTTTAAAATCCAAAGCTAATACAATCGCTATCCGATGCCCCAAGCACGAAGGACTAAACCAAATATTACAAGAATTTGATGGATTATTTTCGACAAGCGCAAACAAATCAGGCAAACCCGCTCCAACAAAATTTGAAAAAATAGAACCACTAATAATCAATGAAATAAAATATTTGGTTGATGATTTAAATGTAACCAAACAAAATGATACTTTAAATTTACCTTCAACAATTATTGATTGCTCCGAAGGAAATTATGTTAAAGTCGTTAGAAAAGGAAGTTACACAATAAGCGAATTGGAAAAAATTTATGGAAACAAATTTGAAAACTATGAATAAAAAAAATCTAGATGCAGCGTGGAATTTAATAAAAAATTCAAAAAAAATAACTTTATTAACTCACTTTAAGCCTGATGGAGATGCTATCGGATCATGTGGAGCGCTAGAAACATTTCTAGAGAATTGCATCAGTGAAATAGGTGAAAAACAGATCGAAACCGTTTATCCAACACCTCCTGAAATAGAAACGCAATATGCTTCCAAAAATGTTTTTATAAATTCCTTTAAACAAATGCCAGATCTTCTCATAGCGCTTGATACATCAACCTATAGCAGATTATTTTTCCCTAAAGAATTTCTAAATATTCCATTTATTAATATCGACCACCACATTAGTAGCGATATAAAACCAACAATCAACTTTTTAGAACCACTGAGCAGTGCATGCGAACTCCTTTTTGATATTTTAGACAAATTTAACAGCGAAAAAATAGATAAAGTTGTTGCAACCAAACTTTTATTCGGCATTTTATCTGATAGCAAAATTTTCAAAACACAATCAACAACCACAAACACTTTACAAGTCGCAACTACTTTAATGGGAAAAGGTGCTGATTTATACAAACTTCAAGCAGAAATACTTGCAACTAAAACACCTGCAATGCTACAATTTTGGGGCGAGCTTCTAAATAAATTAAAAAGCACTTCCGACTCTAAAATCATTTGGTCAACAGTAAAAAAAGAAGATTTTAAAAAATATAATTTAACAAGCACAGCTTTGGTGGGATTTATAAATCTTGTAAGCGATATTTCAACAAGTGAGCTTGCTATCCTAATTTATGAAAACGAAGATAACATGGTGCAAGTCTCTTTTCGCTCCAAAAATATGGATGTGAACAAACTAGCTTCTAACTTTGGAGGTGGAGGACATAAAAACGCCGCCGGTTTAATCACTTCAAAAAAACTTGAATTAGTCGAAAAAGATATACTGAATTTTTTAAATGTAGATGCTTAGAAAGCATACTTTTTAAACGTTTTTTTGAAAATTCTCTTTTAAAATTTCAAAAGAGTGTTACATTTATTGGATAGAATATTTTATAAGTTTTTTAAATTGAAAAATAATGAACAAAAAGCTTTTATATCTTTTTACATTTCTAGTTTTATCAACACATGTTGCATTAATCGCAAAAGACGAGCCTTGCAATACAGTTACTGTACAAAAAAATCAATCAACAAATTCTAAACCGGATCAAGCAACCATAATTCCTAAACAAGAGCCAAAAACTATACCTACCCTCACAATCATGGATTTAACAATACCTAAAGCTATAGAAATGGGATATCAATACAGCAACAGCATTATGGAAAGCGAATGCGACATCAAATCTGCAAATTACATTGCAAAAAGTGCATTGAGCGGATACTTCCCTCAAATTACAGCTGAAACATCTGAACAATTTGTTGAACATAAAGAAGGATTAAAACCTGAAGTAAACTTAGGTGTAAGCCAACTACTTTACAGTTTTGGTGGACCTCTCGAACAATACAAAATTAATAAAAAAGATGTTTCTATCGCAAAATATCAAAAAGAAATTGCTACCGATCTTGTTCGAAATCAAGTCGAAACCTCATTCTTAAGATGCTGGGTAACAGAGAAAAAAATAGCATTTATCAAAGCATTAAATAAATCTGCAATAGAACAATTTGAAAAATCCCGAGAAGCTTACAAAGTAGGCCTTATCAGTAAAAATCAATTCATGCAGGCACAAGCAACATACGAAAAAAACATAGCTGATGTTAAATCTTATGAAGATCAACTGATATCAATTAGAAAAACATTTGAATATTACATCGGAACAGAAATTTATTCACAGCCAAATACAAATGTAAATCTTATGTGGGATAAAGATAACCCTCTTCCAAAACTCGAAAGTTTTAAAACCTATCAAACTAAAGCTTTAGAAAATAGAAAAGAATTAAAAGCAAAACAAAAAGAGATCGAAAAGGCAAAATTACAAAGTAAATATTACATAAATCAATATTTGCCATCCGTAAGCGTTTTAGGCAACCAAACATTCACAAAACAATCCGCGTTTTCTCCCGTTAACTATTTTGGAAACGCTGGAGTTAGTCTTAATTGGAATATCTTTGACGGTCTTGCAAATAAGCATTTACAATCTGCTGCAAAAGCTCAAAAGGCAAAAGCTATTTTAGAAAAAGATGATTTACATGATGATATTACTGAAGAAGTCCAAAAAGCATACTATCAACTCAATATTTTGTTAAAAGAATTAGAAGCTAAAAATGCAGAATTAGCTCAAGCAAAAAATCAATTTTTATTAAGGAATGAAGAATTTACAGTTGGATTAATTAGCAAAGTAGACTTTGAAGCTGCAAAAACCTCTTGGGAAAAAGCACAATTTGACTGGCTAGAACTCAGAGTAGCTGTAGAAATCAAATATATGGACTTAAACTTTGCATGTGGTTATCCAAAAAATTAATAATTTTTAAAGGGATCAAAAAATTATGTTCAAAAATAAAATCATTATTTTTAGTTTAGTTGCTACTATAGCTATCGCATCAAGTAGTTTCTTTTATTATAAAAAAACAACTAAAACAGAAATTTCACTTTATCAAACAGTAACTCCAAGCACCCGAGATATTCAGCAATTTGTTAACTCTTCCGGAACCCTAAAAGCAAAAGACCAGATCACCGTTGGATCGCTCGTAGCAGGAAGAGTTGTCAAAATTTATGCTTATGACAATGCCAATGTAAAAAAAGATCAGGTTTTGCTTGAAATTGATAATGGAAAAGGTTATAGCGATGTAAAACGAATCCAACATCTTTTGGGCGAAGCAAAAGCGCAACAAGCTTATCAAGAAGTGTTCTTCAAAAGAGAAAAAGCTCTTTATGATCTCGGCCAAATTGCCAAAAATACATTTGATGAGGTCACAACAAATTTAAATGTTGCAAGAGAAAAGGTAAAAGCCCTCGAAGCTCAACTTGAAATCGCACAACAAGAATATGATAACCTTTTCATTAAATCGCCGGGTGATGGGGTCGTAATTGCAAAAAAGATTGATTTAGGACAAATGATAACTTCCGTACTCCAAGCAACAGAACTTTATATTATCGCAAAAGATCTTACAAAAATGGAAATAAATGTCGACGTTGATGAAGCAGACGTTGGAATGTTAAAAGAAGGACAAAGCGCAAGATTTACGGTAGATGCTTTTCCTAAAACGCACTACTCTGGCATCGTAAACGAAGTCCGATATCTTTCAAAAATAGTAGAAAACGTTGTCACTTACGCTGCAATAATTGATGTAGCAAATCCAGATCTAAAACTTCGACCAAATATGACAGCTGATATTTATGTTGAAGTTGCAAATGAAAAAAATGCCCTTTGCGTTCCAAACAAAGCTTTAAGAATTAATGATGCATCTCTTGAAAAAATCGCACAGAAACTACAATATTCATTTACTAAATCTTCTTTTGAAAAGAAAAAAGGTCATGACGACTTTATCTGGGTAGTTGACGGTAAGGCTTTCAAACAAATTTTAGTTCGACTTGGAGCTACCGATGGAAAATATACACAAATCGTTACCGGACTAAATAAAGATTCTCAAGTGATTATTGATATAACAGAAGAAGCAAAAGAAGATAAATTCTTACAAGGTATGTTCAAAGGAAAAGGCGGAATCGGCTGATGGAAGTCATTCTAAAAGCTCAAAACTTAGTAAAAGTTTTTAAAATGGGCGAAATCGATATTACAATATTAAAAGGCGTTTCGCTTGAAGTTTTTAAAGAAGATTTTTTAGCGATTATTGGAACTTCTGGATCAGGTAAAACAACTTTAATGAATTTACTTGGTTGTTTAGATATTCCCACTTCTGGTGATTATTTTATCGATGGCAAAAACGTAGCACACCTTTCAAAAGATGAACTTGCACATATAAGAAATCAAAAAATTGGTTTTGTTTTCCAAAAATTTTATCTTCTTGCTGATTTGACAGCAACCGATAATGTTGCACTTCCTATAATTTACGCAGGAAAATCTGAAACAGAAGCCCGCAAAAAAGCTGTTGAATTATTGCAGAAAGTTGAACTTGGTGAACGATTACATCATTACCCCTACCAACTTTCTGGTGGGCAACAACAAAGAGTTGCTATAGCTCGAGCATTGGCAAACAATCCTGCAGTTATTTTAGCAGATGAACCAACAGGAAACCTTGATACCCAAACAAGTGAAAACATCATGACATTATTTAAAAAATTAAATACAGAAAACAAAACAACCATCATAATTGTCACACACGAACCTGATATTGCAAATCAAACTAAAAGAATTATTGATTTAAAAGATGGCCAAATAATTTCGGATAAAAGAATATGAATTTTTATTTACTTTTACAATCCGCACTGCGATCGCTTAGCAAACACAAAACTAGATCATTGCTTACAACTCTTGGAATAATTATAGGTATTATTTCTATCATCTCAGTCATGTCTATTGGTGAAGGTGCAAAATTCAGAGTAAACAAGGAGATTCAAGGGCTTGGAACAAACTTTATAATAATTTTATCAGGGGAACCTAAACATAGAGCAATGGGTCCGGGGATGAGCACTTCGCTAAAAGATAAAGATTTTAGAGCGATAATGGATGAATGTGAAGATATTTACCAAGCATCTCCTGCTATAATGCGCATTGCAAAAGTAGTAAGAGAAAATCAAAACTGGAAAACAACAATAGCCGGAGTTGATTCAAATTATTTAGATATTCGTCAGTGGCCGCTTGCTGAAGGCGACTTTTTTTCACCGCAAGATATGAGATCTGGTAACAAAGTAGCGGTTTTGGGCAAAACAGTGCGCAAAGAGCTTTTTGGAACAGAAGAAGTCTTGGGTAAAACAATTCGAATCAAAGGTTTACCATTCAAAGTAGTTGGAGTTTTGACAGAAAAAGGAAAAATGCCAAATGGAATGGATCAGGACGACGCTATTTTAGCCCCATTTTCTACAGTTCAACGTAAAATTGCTGGAATCCACGGCATGGGAGCAATTATAATTTCTGTAGCAACTAGTGATAAAATGGATAAAACGACACAACAAATTAGATCTGTTTTAAGACAAACAAGAAAACTGCAACCAGATGACGATGATGATTTCACATTATTTAGCCAAAACGATGTCGCTCAAGCTGCAGATGCTGCAACAAAAGTTTTAAACATGCTTCTTATGATCATTGCATCAATTTCTTTACTTGTTGGTGGAATAGGCATCATGAACATCATGCTTGTAACAGTTACAGAGCGCACAAAAGAGATTGGCATTCGAATGGCACTTGGTGCAACAACATACAAAATACTTACACAATTCATCCTCGAAGCTATAATTATCTGTTTGTTTGGAGGATTAATAGGTCTTGCATGTGGAATAGTTCTTTCCAAAGTTGTAGGCATCACACTTGGCTGGCCGGTAGTTATTTCCGCGAAACCGGTAATCTTATCACTTTCCTCATCAATTCTTGTAGGTTTGTTTTTTGGATATTATCCAGCCTACAAAGCTTCAAGATTAAACCCTGTTGAAGCACTGATCGAAAGATAAATCTTATCTGACCTTCAAAAGCAATAATGCCAAAATAGAAAGAATCAGAGAAATTATCCAGAATCTTATCGTTATTTTTGGCTCACTCCATCCTATCAATTCAAAATGATGGTGAATCGGAGCCATTTTAAACACCCTCTTTCCGCGCCATTTAAAAGAAGCTACTTGGATAATTACAGAAAGAGTTTCGATAACAAAAATCCCCCCTGCGACCAAAAGTAAAAATTCCTGCCGAACAACAATCGCCATAAAAGCAAGAGCTGCACCTAGTGAAAGTGAACCAACATCTCCCATAAAAATCTGCGCTGGATAAGTGTTGTACCACAAAAAACCAATTAAGGAACCTATAAGTGATGCGCCAATGATCGAAAGTTCTGAAGAATCGGCAAAAGGAATATACAAATAATTTGCAAACTGTTTGTGCCCAGCTAAATAACAAATAATCGAAAAAGCGGCGAAATTGGTTATTAGCGGACCAGTAGCAAGACCATCAAGCCCATCAGTCAAGTTTACAGCATTGCTTGTGCTCACGATGGTGAAAACAGCCCAAGGAATAATAAATAACCCCAAAGAAAACATCGCATTTTTGAAAAATGGCAAACAAAATTGCGTGTTTGGAGTTGAAAAGAAATACCAAATGCTTACAAATAAAACCGCAAATAAAATCTGCAGTTGAAACTTTGATTTTGCACTAATTCCCTTTTTACTATTAATTTTGGCCCAGTCGTCAACAAAACCAATCAATCCAAAACTTAAAAGACAAAGAAGGAATATCCAAACCGACAGTTTAGATAAATTGTTCCAAAATAAAATGTTTATGGTAGTTATCAGCAAGACAAGCAATCCACCCATAGTTGGTGTACTATTTTTTTTCTGGTGCTCTTGTGGTGTATATTCACGCACATTGGATCTAAAATTGCGTTGCGACGCTTTGATAAACCAATTACCCAAGATAAAAAATAAAATTAAAGAAGACAAAAGAGAGAATATTGCGCGCACACTAACATAATGAAAAAGGTTGAAAAATAGATAATCTTTTTTTAAAAATTCCGCTAAATGATAAATCATAAAACCTAAATCCCCAAAAATTGTTAAAAATAAAGAAACTTCAAACATCTCCACTATTTAAAGATACAAAAAAAGGATCTAACAAATATATCAAATTTGCAAAAAATAACAGTTTTATGCTGAAAAAATCCACTTTTTTATAGTTTTTTAAAATTGACCAGGGGGGCCTTTGACGAGAAAACCTATAAATGTAGGATGGATTAAAATGGCAGATTAAAACATGCCTTTTTACTTAGATCGATTAACGTTAAGGAGATCTAAGTTTTGATTCTCATATTATATAACAATCAAAACTATCCGTGGGGGATATTTATGAATAAAACAGTTAAACAATTATTATTATCTTTAACATTAACAGGTGGTTTACTTGTTAATATGAATGCTATTGGCGAACAAGATAAAGTAACAGCAACACAAAACAACACGATAATTCAACAAGCAGCAACAAATATGACGGGCGGTTATGATCAACACACAGGTACACTAAACGCTCAAGCCGAACTATTAAAAAGCAATATAGAAGCAGGAATATTTTCTCAAGAAACTCCAGAAGTTAAAACTTTCCTATTAATCTCAACACCAATTACTGGATTTCAACCAACTTTACAGAATGCTCAACAAATAGTTCGCGATGCTAAACAATCAACAGTAGTAGCTCCAAAAGAAACAGCTGTAGAACCAACAACTCAATCAGTAAAACCTTCAAGATTCGGCTTCAAATCTAAATTAGGTTTGGGCTTAGGATTAACAGCAGTAGCAGCAGCAGACGTTGCAGCATCAAAATATTTTAGAGGAACTTTGAAACCTCAATTTATTAAAGATGGCGCAATTTTAACTGGTACAAAATTTGGAAAATTTGTTGGTCACCAAATAGCACAAAATGGCGGAAGCTACGTTGCTCAAAAAGCAGTTAACTTCTACGCAGCACACCCATCTCTTGTAAAAAGAAGTGGAATAGCCGCTGCAGCCGGACTTGGATTATACGGTTCATATAAGCTTTACAGACATTTCAGACCAGCAACAGTCAAACCAGCAGAAGCTAAAAAAGAAGTCAAGGCTGAGTCTAAACCTGAAGTTAAGCCTACAGAAGGTTTGATAAAGAGATCTGCTCTTTTGGTTCCAAGAGAAATGAAAAAACATTATATAATTTCAACTTTAGCTTTGGGAACAGGTATAGCAGCTTTAGAACTTTACAGACCAACTAGACTTGCTATCAATGGTTTCGTTACAAGTACTCCAAGCTTAGCATCAGGTCTTGCAAAATCAGCTTGGGCACACGTTCCATCATTGAGAAAAACTCCAGTTAAAAAACATTTTTGGTCATTTGGTAAATAAAAATAAAATAATTCACAATAATTATTTTAAGAACCCAAGATAACCTCTTGGGTTCTTTTTTAAAAAAGCGCGAAAAGGTAGAAAAATATGAAAAAGTTTTTATTTTTAATTCTTATGTCATTAATGGTATTTTCAACAAACAACAATTTGTCCGCAAAGCCTTTAACAAAAACTCAAAAATGTTTAATTGCAAGCGGAACAGCAATTGCTTCAACCGTAGTAGGTATAATCATCTGTCGACAATTTAATGTAACTTCAAAAATAAACAGCATCGTAAGTGAATATTTAAAAAGAAGATTTTTAGAAGCACTAGGAACTCCAGAGGTACAAAAAGAGATTCGAAACAAAGTAATTGCAAGTATCAAAAATTTAATATTCAATTAACTTCATAAATTTAGTCTTCAAAAATAAAAAAACTTTCTTTGTTTTTTGTAAAAGCCATTTATTCCCAATCAATATCAATCCAATTACAATTAACAAAATTCCTTGAAAAAATGGCAAAAATAATCCCATAATTCCAACAATAATACAAAGCACGCCAACAACTTTTTTAACAATTTCATAAAATCTATTTTTATCAACTTCTATCTTTTTCATCACACAAACTCTCCTTATTTTGCCTAAAGTTAAAAAATGGTTAGTACATTTTAAATAATTTTTTTATTATGTATCAATTAACAAAAATTTGATTTTAGGAGAAATAAATGCCATCTAATGGTTCAAAACTTTTTTCACTTTGGTTTGTTATCGCGATAAGTATAAATGTAATTCTTGGTGCAGGAATTTTTGTAAACTCTACACCGTTAGCGCAGCTTGCAGGACCGCTTGGTTTTTTAAGCTACATTATAGTTGCTCTCATAGTCTTACCACTAGTTTTATCAATTGCCGAATTATCTAAAATTCACAAAGCAACAGAAGGTGGATTTTACACTTACAGTAAAGAGGGAATTGGGAGATGGGCGGGTAATATAAGCGCATTTGCATATTTCTTGGGTAAAATAGCATCTATATCAGTTTTATTTCGAACAATTTCAACATATTTTTATAATATCTTTCCAAGCTTTGAAGTTTTTCCAATCGTTTATACAAGGATAATTTTATTAATATTACTTGTTTTTCTAAACTTACTCGGCGTCAAAATCGGCGGCAAACTTCAAATTGGTTTTATTTTTCTCAAATTTGTTCCAATCACTTTAGTTATTCTCCTTGGAATTTTTTATTTCAATTTCTCGCACCTTACATTCCAAAATATTTCATTCTCATCTTTTGCCTCAAGCGTATCAATTGCCATTTACGCTTTAATGGGTTTTGAAGCGGCTTGCTTAATAGGTCATACAATCGACTCTGCAGAGAAGAATATTTCAAAAGCGGTCGTTTTTTCATTTTTAATAGTTGCAACAGTTTGCATGCTTTTCCAAAATTCAATTTTTGGAGTTTTGGGCACATCACTTGCACAATCGCAAGCACCGGTTGCTGACTTCTTTGCAAAAATTCCTTTTATTGAAAAAACCTTTGGAATAGTACTCCCCAAATTAATTAGTGGTTTTGTGATGTTATCGATCCTAGGTGCTGCTTATGGAATGATCTTTGTAAACAGCTGGAATATTTTTAGCATTGTTAAAGAATCTAAATTCAAATCAATTAAAAAATTAACTTCTATAAATAAACATGGTGCTCCATACCTTGCACTAATATTTCAAGGATTTTTGGTACTCTTCTTTTTAACAATCAATGTGAATGTTTTATTTATAGCGCGAATCGCAATTCTGGGAATTTTAACAAGTTACACATTCTCAGCCACATCACTCTTAATGATTTACAAAACAAGAGGAAAAGAAATTAAGCTTCCAAAATTTGTAGCAGTTTTAAGTTTATTTTCTTGCGCATACATTGGTATAAATTGCATAAAAGATTTGATATACACTTTTAAAAATTTTTTCTAGAATTTATAAATCAAAAACAAATTTCTTAAAAATATCTAAAAATTACTGGGAAGTCGTCTAGTGGCAGGACCTCGGACTCTGAATCCGATTACAGAGGTTCGAATCCTCTCTTCCCAGCCATACTTCGCTAAAGCTACGTATGGCAAGCCAGTAAACTTTTGATATTTTATATTTTACATAAGAAAATTTGAGCGAAGTATGCCCTTCGTAGCTCTGCAAGAGCGTAGTAGGGCTTTTATATTTGAGTAAGATTTATGTATTATGTTTATTTAATTCAATCAATAAAAGATTCTTCTAAAACTTATGTTGGATCTACCGCCAATCTAGTCCAGCGCATGAAAAAACATAACTCAGGAGCATCTATTTATACCTCAAATTTTAAACCTTGGAAATTAATTACATCCATTTGTTTTAACGAGAAATCCAAAGCTTTAGCCTTCGAAAAATATCTCAAGATAGGCTCAGGACATGCTTTTGCTAAAAAACATTTTTGGTAAAAGCAAATATTTCGCCAACTTGTACTAAGACGTTTTAACGAAGTAGTAGGCTTCTCGTCTTCGCCACAGCTATCAGTCTTCGCTCATTCGAGCTACGACCAGTTAAAACATTAGGCGCACCCCTATAAATATGCCGTTGAACTTTGATTTTGCCACGAGAGTTGAGTCTCGATGTTGCACATACATAAACCGATACCCAATATCCGCCGCCCCTGATTTGGTAATTTTCCAAGTAATCAGCGGTGTTATTTGCAAATTCAGATAATTTTTATCCAGACCTATGTCCCCTGAAAATTCAAACGTGAACCTCTTACAAAGAGAAGCCTCCATTCCGCCACCGATAATAGGCATAATCCATTTGTCAGTACGCCCCATAAACATAGACGGCTCTGATGGAAAAGATATTAGCTTCACTCGAGCAATAAAATAACGCCCTCCTAGGAAAGCTTTCCATGCAAAAGGTTTTTTATAGCTTACCCCGCCGGTAAAAGTGTTAGCCAAAAAAGTACCATAACTATCCATACCTATTATTTGTTCAGGATTTGAAGCAATATGGTCAATTACTTGGCTTGACGAGCGTAAATAAGTAAGGTCATCCAGTAAAAACCAATTTTCCCCATAAAGTTTTAATGCTCCACTAGCCCCCGGCTTTAAACTATTTATAATACTGCGCCCTTTAGTACGAATTGACTGTGATGATCCTTTAATAGAACTTCTAATGCTAGCCATCCACAAACGATCGCTTGTAGCTAGTCGTACCGCTTGAGATTTGAGTAAAGGATTTGATAGAAAAAAGAACATAATAAAAATACTGATTACCATTTTTTTTACTAACATCCAAATCCCTTTATTCTCTTGAATCTAAATAATTTATCAGCACAATTAAGCTATTAAATGAATAACATTTTTAGGAAACCCTGGTCAAATTAGTTCAGAATATCTAAAAAATTTATTTCTTAACCCAATTGTTGCTAACTTAATTAAAATTCTAATTTCATATTTTAATGAAAAAGGTAGAAATAAATGAAAATAACTTTTTTGGGTGCCGTAGAAAATGTAACTGGATCTAAATACCTTATTGAAGATGCAGATACAAAAATTTTGGTTGATTGTGGCCTATTTCAAGGTGGTAAAGAACTTAGAACTCATAATTGGGATAAATTCCCAATAGATGCAAGCAGCATTGATGCTGTTGTGTTAACTCACTCTCATATAGATCATACCGGTTATATACCTTTATTGGTTAAAAACGGATTTACAGGCAAAATATACTGTTCAAAAGCAACCTTTGCACTAAGCTCTATATTGTTAATTGATAGCGGAGCGCTGCAAGAAGAAGATGCCAAGAGTGCCAATAAATATGGATATTCTAGTCATGCTCCAGCATTACCTCTGTACACTAGAAATGATGCTGAAAATTCTTTAAAATTTTTTCAAATAATTGATTACGATAAAATTCTAAATATAAAATCTTTAAAAATTACATTAATTCAGTCAGGCCACATCCTTGGTTCATCATTTGTTACAATATCGGATGGAAAACAAAAATTAACATTTTCAGGAGATCTTGGACGTCCTAACGATCTTATTATGAAAGCTCCCCCACATTTAAAAGAAACAGATTTTTTAGTGCTCGAATCAACCTATGGCAACAAACTACATGAACAAAATGACCCTATTGAAGCTATAGGCGAAGTGGTAAATAAAACTGTAGCAAAAGGAGGAGTACTTATAATACCTGCTTTTGCCGTTGGTCGAACACAAGCGATACTTTATTGCCTCTATCAATTAAAACAAAAAAAAGCTATTCCCGATATTCCTATTTATTTAGACAGCCCCATGGCGATAAGCGTTACCGACTTGCTTTGCAAATTTAAAGATGAGCTTAAACTATCGACCAATTTATGTATGGATATATGTGGCATTGCTACTTATACTCGAAAAGTAGAAGAATCAAAACAAATTGATAGCGTTAAGGGTTCTGCAATAATTATCGCTGCAAGCGGTATGGCAAGCGGTGGACGAGTTTTGCATCATTTTAGACATTTTATTTCTGATTCTAAAAACACAATACTTTTTACAGGTTATCAAGGAGAAGGAACCGGTGGGCGCACCTTAGTTGATGGTACAAAAGAAATAAAAATACATGGAAAAATGTATCCTGTTAACGCGGAAATAAAAGCGATAGAGTCACTTTCAGCGCATGCTGATTACAATGAAATTTTGCAGTGGCTTGCATATTTTGAAAACGCTCCTAAAAAAGTTTTTATTACTCATGGCGAAATAGAAGCAGCAGAATCACTAAAAAAGAAAATTGAAGAACGCTTTGGTTGGTTTGTCGTTATTCCAAAATATTTAGAATCCTTTGAGTTAGATTAAATCAACTTTTCAAAAAATTTTTAGTAAAAATTTTTTAGACAAAAATCACAAATAATAAAAAGAGATTGGTTTAACAATCAGTCATTTTAATCCTTGACCCAATGGCACATCGGGGCAAAGCGCCCTCAAAAAATCTTCACAGGGCAAACAAAGTATATTATTTTTTAACAAACGCTCCTTGCCTCTATAAAGAAAAATTGTCTTAACGTCAGGATAATCTTCATGAAACGCAGAGAGAGCCTGTAGATCTTCATTGCGAATTTTCTCAGCATTTTTTACTTCAATGGCCCAAAACCCAAGCTTGCCCAAAATAACAAAATCAACTTCAACCCCCGACCTTGTACGCCAAAAAAACAGGTCGTGCTTCTCGGTCGTATAATCTTTCCACGCCATCAAATGTTGTGCTACAAGCCCTTCTAGACCTGCACCATTTATTTCCGATTCACTATCTTTAATCGATTTTGGACGTAGCGCACGATAAACACCCGCATCAAAAAAATAAAATTTGGGATGTGAACTCAATTCTCGCTTTGCTCTTTGACTAAAAATATTGATCTGAAAACAAACAAGTAAGTCTTCTAAAATAGCAATCCAATCAGAAACAGTTGTTCTTTTTACATGGCATTCACGCGCAATATTTGCAACATTTAAAATAGAACCATGAGAAAGACTCATCACATGCAAAAATCTAGTAAATGGTTCAATATGCCGAATTAAACCCTCCATTTTTACTTCTTCATCTAAATACAAATCGATATAAGCCTGCAACGTTGAGCTATAATCTTCAAATGAAAAACGAAGAGGTAAAAGTCCGTATAACAAAGCATCATCAAAATTAAATTGTTTTTTAAGCTCATAAGCCATAAAAGGATGTAATACCTTTTTTAATGCACGACCGCCAAGCAAATCTACACCCTGCCTTTTTAACTTTCTAGCGCTCGAACCTGTAAGAATAAATTTCCACTTATGTTTTTTTTCAATAAGCATGTGTACGATGGATAAAAGCTCTGGTATTTTTTGAATTTCATCAATAACAATTGTTTTTCCATCAGGTTGCGCACTAACAAGTTCTGTTAAAAGATCTGGATTTGCAGTAAGTCGATACCGAATGTCCGCTTGCCGCAAATCAATCAATAAAGCATCTGGATGATTTTTTTCTGTCATTGTTGATTTACCAGTGCCCCGAGGACCAAAAAGAAAATAACTTTGCTCCGGTTCCTTAAAAGCTCTCTTTATATATTTAAAATCCATCTTTATCCTTTATGAAAACAACGCCAACTCCGTCACATTTAGACTCATTATGACAATAGCTCCGTCACTTTGCAAATAAATGGCTAAAAACAAAGGATTAAGAAGAATTAAGTTAATTTTAAGGATTTTATGAATTTTTAAACATTTTTGATTTTTAATCCTTATTTTGACCAGCATTTTACAATATTTTTTCATTTATTAAACTTTAAATATGTTTAATTTTATTGATTTTTAAAATGTGGGTATTTTATGAACATATTCAAAAAATATTTAGCAACATTCTTCTTTGCGGCAACCATAGTCATACAACCACTACAAAGCAATGGATATTGGAATGAAACTGATAAAAAAGGCACGACTATCATAATTGAATGGGAAAAATTCGATCAAACTACTATCCCTTTTTTTAACCGCTTTAAAGAATTAGCGCCTATCGAAGCAGCTGCATTTGCAAATCAAGATAAAACAGATGAAGCTTTATTATATTCCCAGCGTATTGACGAATATAATTTTATGATTTCAAAAATTCAAAAAGAAGGACCATTGAACGAAACAAACTTCATAGTAACCTCAAAAGAATTAGACGGCACAATTTTAGGATTTACAATATTTCACATTCAATCTGATTCAAGATTAGGTTATGTTGAACTAGAGCCTCTTTGTATACATCCTTCTGCGCAGGGGAGAGGATTAAGTAGGTTTTTGGTTTTTTCAATTTTGAAAATTTTACCAGAAATAAAAGAAATAGGTTTAATAACAGACATGTCCAATATTCAAGCAATAACCGTGTACAAAAAGCTTGGATTTTTTGAATCCAGAAGAGAAGGATCCCCTTCGTTATGTTTTACATATAAAGTCGGTATATTAAAAAAAACAGCTACTTTATAAAAATTTATACTCTTTGATATAAACTCGCTTTTGCTGATCATAAACTGCAAGCGTATTAAATTGGACTTTTCGATTTTTCAAAGTTAATTCTGACAATGCTTTTGATACAACTTCCAGAATTCTACTTTTTATACGATCAATAACAACTTCAGCTTGCGCTGGATATTTTATTAATTTTTTAATTTCTTCTACTCTCAAATGCCCCAAAGATAAATGTGGTTTAAATTCAAAACATTCACTTTTAGCAACATTGTATAAATCAATTTTATATAAGCTCTTATACTGAACATTTACAAGAGCAACCATTTTTTTAAATTGTTCATTTAGAGATAACAACTCTTTATTAGGGTCGTCAACAAAAACCACCAAATCTATTAAAGGAGCTTGAACATCTCCAAAAAAATTCACCTGTGGTTTTATAATCACATTTTTTGGTGCAGAAATTATCGTCTGTAAAAAATCTAACTCTGAAAATAAAACAGATTCCCCTACAACATTCATATCATAAAGATAATAAACTGTTATGGCTTGGCGTTTTTTGAAAAAGAAAATAGGTAAATTTTTATCTCGTGGAATTTTCATTTCATCTTCAACTATTTTGTTAACAATTGGATCAAGTCTATTTTGAAGATCTTTAATTACTTGAAGTTCTAGCGGCATTTGAAGGAACAAATTATGTTTTGCCTCATTAGGCATAAGATTCAAAAAGCGCATAGAAAATAGAAAAATAACTAAAACCAAAAATATTGTTATAGATATAAAACCAACTATTTTTTTCATTTTTAATTTTACCTTAAATAATATTCAAGTTACTTTTTAACATTATACGGTATTTAACAAATTTAAAATTATTTTGTAAACAAATCTCAATCAAAAATTTCATTTTTTACTATATAAAAAAATACGGTAGTTCTTCTTAAGTTCAGACGCTTCTTCAAACCTTAAAAATAATTCGTACAATTTTATTTATTTTTGTGATAATTTTTTTATTACAATATATAAAAACTCACACTGTGAAATATCTATATAACCTTATAACCATTTTTAGGAGAGTCTTATGATTAAACGTATTTTCGCTTTATTATTTTTATTTTTTTTATTCTTCGCAGCAACACAATCCGTTAATGCGGGATTATCGCCACTTCATGTAGCCATAGTAAATTTTAACTATAATGAATTCAAACAACTAATTGAAAACGGTGCTGATGTTAATGCCGTAGAAGAAGATTCAGGGATATCGGTTTTAGATTTTGCTATAAGATTTTTTAGGCTCGATCAAGGTATTAATAAAACAATTTTTCAAGGTTTCTTTTACATTAATTTATTAATTGATCATGGCGCTACTGCCATTGCTGAAAAAGAATCTCTTCAACATTATTTAGATAATCGTGAGCGTGTAAGTTACACCCTTAGAGCCAACGACTACCGATAAGTAAAATTATATTATTATCTTATAACCATTTTTAGGAGAGTATCATGGTTAAACGTATTTCCACCTCATTCTTTTTATTTTTTTTATTCTTTGCAGCAACACAATCCGTTAATGCGGGAAGGTTACGCGACATTTTATTAAGTATAAGCATAGAATCACACGCAGATGTACCAGCATTATATGAAGAATTTAAACGTTTAATTAATGAGACAAATGTTCGCGAAATAAATGAAGATGAATATCCTTTAGATTGCGCCATAAGAGTTCATTTACACAATCGCGAAAAAGATCCCCAAAATGACGAAATGAAACCATTTATTTCTTTACTTCGAATGTACAACGGAGATATCTCTTTTAAGCCCTGTTATTATCTTCAACATCCAAGAACCCCTGCAGAAAGAGATTTATCCGCTTTCGTTCTTAGACCTAGACAATCGTTTTTTCCACCCATACCTAGAAACACACTACGCGATATTTTATCCGGCCTTTGTATGGGAACGCACGAAAATGCAGAAGAGCTGCATGCTAAATTTAAACAATTAATTGAAAGCGGAGCTAATGCCAATGAAACAAAAATGATACAACACTACGGAAGCGACAAAGAAGAACCCGAAACCGTCCTAGATTATGCCATGATGATTTATTCACACAATTGTGGTGAATGTGGATTCGATGGAATAACTTTTAATTGTATTAAACTGCTTCTAGAACATGGCGCAAAAGTTAAAGCTGAAGATGTGCAATATTATTTAAACAATCCACGCGACGATGGTGACCGCAAGCTAGGCGATCTACTTAGAGAAGTTATTGCAACACAAAGTTCAAGTAATCCACAAAGAAGTTAATCAAAATTATATTTATCATTAAGTTCTTACAATTTTAAAATAGGCTAAGATAACTTTCTTAGCCTGTTTGTTTGTAAAAGCTCTAAAAAACTTTCTATTATCTGTTCAAATTATCAAAAAACCCCTGTTTTATACCCTTTTTTGCTCATCAGCGGTTGCACTTATTAAAACAAAATATAAGATAATTACATGTTTAATTTGTGTGAAAACTTAAAGGATCAATTAAATATGAAAAATTTTATAAAAACTAATGTTAGAAATTTAAAGCTTTTAACATTTTTAATTTTTACAATTCCATTTTTTAGTGCATGTGCTCATGAGCCACTAAAACCTAAGAAAATTATGCATATTTCATTAGGTATGGAAAAACAACAAGTTATAAATCAATTAGGCAAACCAAGAATTTTTCGTGGATCTATGATAAATAAATTTGGACAAACGATAGAAGTTTTTGAATATAAGGTTGATAAAACAATTTATAGTTGGTGGGAACAAAATCCTACTCCAGAAATTGTTAACTATTTATTCTATTTTCATGATAATAAACTTGTTCAGTGGGGAGAGGCTGGAGATTGGCAAAAAGAAGCTGATCGAATTTCAGAAATAAGATTTCGATAATTAATTATAAATTAAAGATAGGGCGAGGAAATTATTTGGATAATTTCCTCGCCCTATCTTTTTTAGCTACCAAATAATTATTTACTCAAATCAAGATTAAATTTTTTAGATATAAAGTTATTCAAATATATTAATGCAAGACCAAGAGGAATTCCGATCAAACTGCTAAGCATGTTTTTCTTGATTATCAAATGTGCTATAGAGCTTACAAAATCTTTAGCTGCTGATTTAATTGCTTCTGGCACCATAGGTATCATCGAGCCTGGCCCGGCCGGAACCATTCGATTATAAAAATGCTGAAAAGTACTATCAAAATTAATAATAAAGAAATAATAAACAGATGCTAAAACTATTAAACATATTATTCCATTTAACAGTAATGAAGCTCCCAAATTTTTAATAAATGATTTTCTTGAAATAGCAAAAAGTAAAATTATCAAAAACAGTGTTAAAAAAAGACTAATATGCATAAAGAATGTCATTTTTTTTGTAATAACTATAGCATCTTTAAGCTTTTGCTCTCCAGCGATAATCATTGGAGATATATCATCTATTTTATCAAGTACCGGAGATTTTTTTTCTTTGAAAAATGGAAATATGCTTGTTACCGCTTTAACCGGAAAACTTACAACATCCGTTACAGCTTTCATTGGATTTGTAACTCCTGCAATTTTGGATTGATAAAATTCCAGTTTTTTTGTCATTTCCGACGCTGTAGAAAGTGAAATTATTAATGGAATTTGAATGCTTATCAAAGCAATAATTATAAAAATAAGAATCTTTTTTAACATCAAAAATCTCCTTTAAAAATATTTCGATCAAAAAATCACACCTCTTCAAACAAATTAAAGCTTAATTAAAGCTTTAATCGACTGTCCATAATTTTGATAAATTAAATTCTAATGTAACTAATTTCATGGTTATAAAAATATTTAATATAAAAAAATGATTAAAGAGTCTTTTATCTTTAAATAACACTGTTTTTCGGAAAACCTTTACATTACCAAGCCTTGTTATTTATTTTCAGAAATGGATTTTATCTGTTTTACACTTTTAATTAAAAAGGAATTTATTAATGGCTAACAAAACATATATTCCAAAAACAATGAGTCTATTCTCTCTTATTATGATTTCATCTGCATTCACTATTAGTGTTCGTAATTTTCCATCCGAAGCTGAAACAGGAATGCATATGATATTTTTTGCCTTGATAGCAGCTATATGTTTTTTTATTCCAGTTGCTTTAATCTCTGCCGAACTTGCAACCGGTTGGCCAATAGAAGGTGGTGTATATGTTTGGATTAAAGAAGCCTTTGGCAATCGATTAGGATTTGTTGGCATTTGGCTTCAATGGAACTACATGATTTTAGGCATAATTTCTATGCTTTATTTTGTGGGTGGAACTATGGCTTTTATTTTTGCTCCACACCTCGCTCAAAGTAGAGTTTTTCTAATTTCTATTCTTTTAATAGTACTTTGGGGGGTAACTATTTTTAATTTACGGGGGCAAAAAACTTCTAACATAATAAGCACTATCGGTTTTTTGGGTGGAGTTTTACTTCCAGGTTTATTAATAATTATTTTAGGAATAATTTATGTTATTAAAGGAAATCCGTTAAATCTTGATTTATCTTTTACATCTAAAAATTTAATTCCCAATTTTAAACAATTTTCAACATTAGTTTTGCTTGTTTCTTTTATGAAAGCATTTGCAGGCATTGAAGCTTCCTCTAGCCATGCCGCAGAAGTAACAAATCCTAAAATTAATTACCCTATAGCAATATTTGTTGTTGTAGTATTAGGACTTTTATTAAATATTTTAGGAGCGTTCTCTGTCGCCATTGTTGTCCCTCAAAAAGATATTAATTTATTTGCTGGGTTAATGGACGCTTTTACTATTTTCTTTTCCAAATTTAATATGCAACGAATAATACCCTTAATTGGCATTTTAGTTGCAGGCGGCGCAATCGGAGGAATAAGCACATGGATAATGGGGCCGGTCAGAGGTTTACTTGCCACTGCGCAAAACGGAGAACTTCCCTTATTTTTTCAAAAAATCAATAAAAATGGAGCTCCTGTAAATCTTTTAATAATCCAAGCAACAATGACTTCATTAATTGGTTGCAGTTTATTACTTTTACCAAACCTAAATATTGCTTTTTGGATTTCAGTTGCAATTGCCATGGTAATTTACTTTGTAATGTACGCATTAATGATTCTTTCCGCACTACGATTACGCTATACAGCGCCTAATGTCGATAGAACCTACAAAGTTCCTGGTGGAAAAATTGGAATTTGGATTATTAGCATAATCGGATTAGCAACATTATTATTTAGTGGAATTATATCAATTCTTCCGCCAGATCAACTTTCGTCTAAAAATGTTACTTTATATGAAACATTTTTAATTGTGATAATCTTTATAATTATTGCCATTCCATTCATTATTAATCAATTCAAAAAATCAAGCTGGAAATCTACTAGCAAGAAAAAGGTTTAATAAAAAAGGAAGAATATGCCTAAAAAAAATTTTAAAAAATATGAAACAATGAGCCCATTTGAGTTAAAAAATGTTTTGAGAGAAATGGCTTATGATGGGAAAAAGGCCTACGAACAAAAAAATAAATGTGAAATACAAATTTTAAACGCAGGAAGAGGAAATCCAAATTTTCTTAACACAACAGCTAGAGATGCTTTTTGTTATTTAAGTTTATTTGCCACAAAACTAGCAGATTCCAAATTAGACAGTCCAGATTTAGGATTAAGACCAGAAAAAGATGGCATCGCAAAAAAATTCGAAAAATATTTAGAAAAAAGTCATAAAAATGAAGCCTTCAATTTTTTAAAGAAAGCTTTAAATTATGCTACAAAAGAGATGAAACTTGATGCCGACAGTTTTATTTATGAAATAGCAGATGCTTCACTTGGCGATTTCTACCCTTCACCTCCAAGGATTTTTCCAAACACAGAGAAAATCGTAAATAAATATCTTGCTACAATACTTAGCGATGGTCATAAACCGGCAAGTGGCAAATTTGATCTTTTTGCAACTGAGGGTGCAACGGCGGCAATGATTTATATTTTTAATTCTCTGAAAATAAATAAAATCATTCATGAAGGTGATCATATCGCCATAATTACTCCTATTTTCTCACCGTACTTAGAAATCCCTATGCTCAAAGATTTTAATCTCGTTGAAGTTTTTATTAAATGTGATGAAGAAGATGGGTGGCAAATTTCTGATACTGAAATTAATAAACTTAAAGATAAAAAAATTAAAGCTTTATATTTAGTTAACCCAACAAATCCTACCTCTGTTTCTCTAAGTGAAAAAACTTTAAACAAGATTGCAAAAGTTGTGCAAAACCAGCGGAAAGATTTAATTATTTTAACAGATACAGTCTATTCAACTTTTGTTGACGGATTTCATTCTCTTGTTGAAATTATTCCACAGAACACTATCTGTGTTTATTCTTATTCCAAATTTTTTGGAGTAACAGGATGGCGACTTGGGGTATTAATGCTGCACGAAAACAATATTATCGATAAAAAAATATCAAAGTTACCCAAAAAAGATATTTTAGAGTTAAACAAAAGATATTCGATAGCTGCTTTAACACCAGAAAAAATAAAATTTATCGATAGAGTCGAAATGGATAGTCGGGACGTTGCTCTTGCACACACAGGCGGATTGTCTGGGCCACAACAATGCATAATGTGTTTATTCTCATTGTTTTACCTTTTAGACAAAGAACGCAGATACAAAAAAGCTATTCAAGCAAAATTAAAAAAAAGAGTCCAATCTTTATACGACAATCTAGAGTTAAAATTTTCACAAGATCCAAGCAATGCTTATTATTATGCACTTATTAATATAGAAAAATATGCAGAACAAAAATATGGAATTAAATTTGCTACCTATCTTAAAAATAATTTTGAAATGGTAGATTTTTTATTTAGATTAGCAAAAGAAAAATTTACTATATGTTTACCAGGAGAAGGATTTGCAGGACCGAAATGGTCACTTCGAGTTTCTCTTGCAAATTTAAACGATGCAGATTATATAACAATAGGTAAAAACATAAAAGACGTGCTAAGTAAATATCATAAAGAATGGAAAAAATAATGGACAAATTAACAATTCAAGAAGCACAAAATGTCGTTGATAATTGGGTAAAAACGGCTGGTGTAAGATATTTTTCAGAGTTAACACAGCTAGCACAACTCGTCGAAGAAGTAGGCGAAGTTGCACGCATTATTTCCAGAACTTATGGTGAACAAAGCTGCAAAAAATCTGATGAAAATAAAAATCTAGCAGATGAGCTTTCTGATGTTTTGTTTGTATTAATTTGCCTCGCAAACCAAACTGGAATTGATTTAACAGATGCTTTTAAAAAAGGAATGGAAAAACGAATAAATCGTGATAAAGATCGACATCAAAATAATTTGAAATTGCAAAAGTAAAAAAATTAATAATCTTGATATTTTTTACTTCGCATTTTTTTGACTTCACTTCTAATCGCTTTTGACTTTAAACGCTTTTCTTTTGCTTGCTTGGAAGCCTTTGTTTTTTTGCGTTTCTTAGGAACATAAAGTGCATTTTTAACGATTTCAGCAAGACGTAAAAATGCATTCTCTTTATTTTGCATCTGGCTACGAGATTCACTATTATTAACAATCAAATCACCGTCGCTTGTTAGGCGTGATTGCAAATTTTGCAAAACTCGCATCTTTAGTTCTTCGCTTAAAACGCCTGTATTTTTGACATTCCAACGAATTGTGATTTTTGTATCTGATTTATTAACATGTTGACCCCCCGGTCCGCCTGCCCTACTAGTTGTTATTTCAAATTCATTTTCCGGAATGACTATCTCATTATTTACCACTAAATCATTACTCATACTCTCCCCCACAGCATTTCACTTAAAATATAATTTACATATTTAAAACTACACATTTTCTAAATATAAAAGCTATAATCTTTTGATAGTTATCTATTTTTTAAACTAATAAAAATAAGGAAACATAATGTACAAAATTAGATCTTTATTTATTTTACTAATTTTATTACTAATAAACGCCTATTCTCCAATTAATCCTTTTCAATACAGCGACTTTGATCAATACCAAGAAACAGTGTCTAAATATGAAGTCGAAACAAAAATAAAAAAATTTCTTCAAAAAGATAATGATATTCAAAATTATTATGAAGTTACAGAAAATGAACTTTTAGTTTTTGATTCAGCGGAAAGTAAAAATCTTAAAAATCCAGAATTTGTCTTGAGATTTGGAAATAAAACAAAACCGGTTTTAAATTCATTCGTCCTCAAATTACAATCAAACAAACCACTGCAAGGTTTAAAAATTGCACTAGACCCTGGCCATCTTGGCGGAAAAATGGCGATCGTTGAAAATCGCTTTATCGATCTAATTCTTCCTGATGAAGCACATACTAAAGTTCATTTTGATGAAGGAACACTTGTAACGTTTACTGCAAAAATTCTAAAATTATATTTAACAGCTGCAGGTGCTGACGTTTTATTAACCAGAGAAGAACCTGGCAAAGCTGCTTTCAACTTATCTTTTAATGATTGGTGCAAACAGGAGTTTGGCATCGCAACAGATCAAGATTGGACAACAGAGGAGACTCGCGACATCGTTTTAAACCGTTTAAACAACGCACCAATGCCTCTAACATATAAAAATGAACTTATAAAAAAATTAACAATAATATTTCAAGAATCTGAAAATAAAATTTTACAGCTTAAGCAAACCCTTTTTAGATTTTGTTATAATCAACTTGATCTAAAAGCTCGATCTGAAAAAATAAATCAATTTCATCCGAATTTAACTATAATCATTCACTTAAATTCATCTGACACAGTCAAAGAAATCTGCGAAGCAGACTACAACCTAACATTTGTTCCAGGAAGCTTTTTAAAAGGTGATCTAAAAGATCCTGCCGCACGCTATGAGTTTATTAGATTACTAGCAACAGATGATTTGGAAGAGTCCATTCGATTATCTCAAGCAATTGCAAAAAATATGGAAACAACACTAAAAATTCCCCTTCAAAAATCTTTGTACATGCCAAACGATACTTTTTTTATAAGTCCTGGAGTTTATTGTCGCAACCTTGCTTTAACCCGCCGAGTTCATAGCATTTTGTGTTATGGAGAATCATTAATACAAAACAATGCTGAAGAAGCAAAAAGGCTTGCAACAAAAGATACAAATTTTAATGGAGAGGCAGTTTCATCAAGAATTATTGAAGTCGCAAATGCGTATTTCAAAGGTATTTGCGAATATTTTGGAATAACCGCAAACTATTAAAAATCGTTTAAAAATTAGGAAATAAATGAATAATTCAAAATTACAAATACCAATTTGTCAAAGCTGCGCAATGCCTATGCAAAGGCCAGAAGATTTTGGAACAAATTTGGATAAAACTCAAAACAAAGAATATTGCTGTCATTGTTTTCGAAATGGCAAGTTCTCAGAGCCAAACCTTACAAAAATTCAGATGATTGAAAATTGCGTAAATGTAATGAATCAAATGCAAATGCCACAAGAAAAAATAGAGCAAATCAAAATAATTATCTCAAGCCTAAAGCGTTGGAAATAAACACAAAAAAGAGCGGCTCAATTATTTTTAAGCCGCTCTTTTTTATTTAAATAATTTTAAAGTTATTTTTTTTTATTCATCGCTACTTTTTTATCTACAGTTTTTAGAGCAGGCTTTGATTCATTTTTTACTTGTTTAGCTTCAACAATTTCATATCTTCCAATTATTTCGATTTCATTTACTTCACGAAGAAGCCATGAAAGGCCTTCTCCTCCGTCCATATTTTTTGCAGACATTTTTACATCTCGTGGGAAGAGTCCAATTTTTACAACATCAGGCTTTTGCAAAGTTCTGTACTCAACTTTAATGTACTCAACATCGCTTTTTTCATTTTTATAACTTTTATCAAGAACTTTTAATAATCGAATATCAGCAAGATCAATATCTAAATCAATGCTATCGATAATTTCTTTGCCGTCTTTCATCATTAAATTTTTAATACCGCCCACTTTGGTCGAACCTGAAAAAGATATTTCTTTTACTTTTCGCTCTATTCCTTCATCTTTCACAACTGCAACAAGATTTGGTTGCTTAGACTCAAGGGCGACAAAACCTAATTTTGTTGTACTTTGCTGTACCCCTGTCCCCATGTTAATAAAAAACATAGCAGCAAAACCAACTAATAAAATATTTGAAAGTGCTAACAATTTCTTTGAAACATTTTTCATAAGAATCTCCCTTTACTTATTTTTTTGTTTATTTTTTTGCACCCAACTTTTGAATGCTTTTCCAACAATATCAAATCACTTTAAAGAAAAACAACAAATTTCTCTTCATTTTAATTTTTAGATCTTCTAATTAAATTTAAAACCTCCTCATCTTCAACCTGTATAAAACTTTCATAAAAATCTCCAACCGCTGCAAAATATTGCGGTGCAAATAAATAAACAACTTCGTCAGCTAATTTATTTAACTGCGATACAAATTCGCTTGGCAAAACAGGCATTGCCACTACAACTTTTTTAGCCCTCTTATCCTTTGCACATTTTATTGCGGCAAGGACAGTTGCGCCTGTTGCAATTCCATCATCCACAATAATTGCTATTTTATTTTCCAAATCTAAACTTTCACCACGAAAAAGTTGCACTCTTCTTTCAACTTCCTTTTGTTTTACACCTTTTATTTGATCAATATATTCTTTTGATATATCAAATTCATTTATCAATTTCTCATTCAAAAAAACAGTTCCTTCTTCAGCAATAGCACCAATTGCAAGTTCTTCATTAAATGGCGCCCCCAACTTTTTCACAACAATCACATCAAGGGGCAAATTTAAATTTTTGGCAATTTCATAGGCGACAACAACTCCTCCTCTTGGCAAACCTAAAATCATGCAATTTTCTACATTTTTATATTTTACAAGCAACTGCGATAATTTTTTGCCAGCATCAACTCTATCTTTAAAAAACATCTTTTTCCTTTCTAAATTCAACTTCTTTGACTAACGATTTATCAAAAGAATATTTTTGATAATAAGTAAATTTTTAAAGAGGGGAAATTATGAAAGATTTATTAATATCAATACTTAGAAATAAAAATACCGATACAGCAACATTTCGTAAAACAACAGAAAAATTGGCCTCAATTCTTGCAGGCGAAGCTGCAAAACATCTTGAGAAAAAAATAGTTACAATACAAACACCAATCAGCAAAGCAAAAGGCGTCGAAATAAAAAATGATATTGTTTTGATCCCAATTTTGCGATCTGGCGTTGCACTTATGGACACTTTTATAAGATTTTTTGAAGGTGCAGCAGTCGGTTTTGTAGGAATGAAAAGAGATGAAAAAACAGCTATTCCATTTCTTTATTACAAAAATATTCCTAAAATTTCAAAAACTACAAATGTCATAATTTTGGACCCAATGATCGCAACCGGTGGTAGTGCCCTTGCTGCTCTAAAAATTTTAAAAAACTTAGGAATCAAAGAATCACAAATGCTTTTTGTCGCAGTTATTGCATCCAAAGAAGGACTAAAGGCTATTGCAAAAGAATTCCCAAAACTTAAAATAATTGTCGCACAAGTCGATTCCAAAATGACTGCCAAAAAATTTATCGATCCAGGTCTTGGAGATTTTGGAGATCGCTACTTTGTAACTGAATGAGGTTTTCTGAATCTACATTAAACTTTATTTTATAAACTAGCAGAAATTATTATCATCAAATCATATTTATTTTTCCGTTAACCCTGACTTATCATTACCCACATTTTTCGTTTACATATTTTTGTAATTATAGTCCAAATTTACTAACCATTTTATTAAAATCAGACTAATTTAGGGTTATTTTTATGTAAATAAAACATTCTCCCTGTTTCGTCATCCTTGCGTAAGCGAGGATCCAGCTACCCGTTCCGTCATACTTGCGTAAGCGAGGATCCAGTTTTAATTTCAATTAATTTCTTTCCATTTAGGATTTGTGAGACTTCGATTAATTGTAACTTCCACTCACGGCACCAATGTTTAACTTGTTTTTGTACTCATAAATTCGTCTTGCAATATTATTTGTCACACCAATATATAAAGTTTCATTTGTTTTAAAACATAGAATATATACATAATAATTTTTCATTTTGATACTGCTTCGATAAATGCATTAAACTGGATCCTCGCTTACGCAAGGACGACAGGAGGTGATGTATATTTAATCTACATAAAAATGTTTATTTTCATATAAAGTCATAAAAGTTTAGATTAGTAAAAAGATGTGGGTAATGATAAGTCAGGGCTAACGGTGATAAAGATTCAAGGATTTGACTAAGATAGCTAAGGATTTCAAAATAGGTCTAATGAATTTTGTGCTCAAGTATCTCACTTTTGAATTGATTGTAATCTAAATAATCGCTAACAATTTTGATAAAATACACTGGAACTTTAAATCGATCAGCAACAAATTGAATACTGTATGCCTCCATATCAACAATATCAACTTCTGCTGGAAGATTTGCATCACTCATGACAAATTGATCACCAGAACCAAGAACACCCTCTCTGGTTTTAAATAACCCTTGCAAAATATTAAATTCATTTACAATTACAAAAGGCTCTTTTAATTTTTTAGGCACAAAAAAATCACTGTCATAAATTTTTGATACCAAAATAATATCTTCGATTTTGACACGATTTTTTCGCCCTCCACAAGATCCAATATTTATAATCTCACTTACATTAAATCTTGCTAAAAGATCATGCGTGACATAAGCAGCTGCATCGCAACCCTCCTGCGAAATTGCAATATAAACTTTGTCATAAAACAATTTGTAAGGTAAATTTTTTTCGATTTGAACCGGATTCAAAGTTCTTTTTTCAATCTTTTCAATCATCGGTTTATATTTTTTGAACTCTTCCTCCATAGCAAAAATGTAAACTCTATGTTTTGTAAATTTGGAATGTAAATAAAAGGCTGCAAAAATAGATGTTACCAATAAAAACAATAATAAAAATGGTTTTAAAAATTTCATTTAAATCTCCTTTGTTTTATTAAAAATGAATCTTAAATTTTATTTAAATTTAAAAGCAATATTTTTTGTTTTATTAAACAGAGTTAACTAAAAAAAACAATTTTATTAAAAAATAGGGATAACTGTTAAAGGGATAATAAATTCCTTTTTTATTTTTTATTGCAATCTGAAAAACATTTCATTTATCCTGTATTTATAAGGAGTTAAGCATATTTGATAATTTTTTACTTGTTTTAGGGGGAACAAATGAAAAATTTAAATAAGACAAAATTTTTAATGATGTTGGTTTTTGCGATAAGCAATCTAAAAAGCGCTATTATTACAGTAATAAATGATACTGATTCTGCTGTAAAAATAACAAAATTAAGTAAATACCAAAAAAGTTTCGGCGCTGAATTTAAAAAAATTAAACCAGCCATCCCCAAAATATTGCCACAAGCAAAAGTAATTTTGCGAGAAGAAAAATCGAATAAAGCTACAAATATTAGAAGTTTTTTCTTAGATTTAAACAAAAAAAATAAAAAACAAATTATGGCTCCAAACAGAGCCGATTTTTATGTAGAATTGCGAGTTAGTGAGATTTTGAAAATTGATAATAATATCATAATGCAACAAGGTGTTTATATTCAAAACATCCCTGAAAATCTACAAAATTCCAATTTTTTAGATTTTAATCCAACAACAAAATCTGGCGTTCCCACTGCAAAATAGCTGGTTTCCGCTCACTCCCCCATCTATATTTTCCAAGTTTTCCAGAACTTTGAATCACACGATGACAAGGAATAAAAAAAGATATTTTATTTTTTGCGACAGCACTAGCAACTGCTCTAGTTGCAGTAGGTTTTCCAATTGATTTTGCAACATCACTATACGATTGCATTTGGCCAAAAGGTATTGTAACCAGATGTTCCCAAACTTTTACCATAAAAGGCGTTCCTGATAAAAATAAATTGGATAAATCTATTTTTGATATTTGCTTGGAATTAAAATATTTATTTATTGTTTTGGTAGCCAAGGAAGAATCTTCGATAAACTCTGCACTTTCCCACTCTTGTTTAAGAATGTTAAATGCACTTAATTTATCTCGATCATAAAATGAAAAATGACAAATTTTGCCATCATAAAATGCTATTAAACATTCACCAAAAATTGTTTTATGAAAACCGTAAGAAATAACTGATAATTTGTTCATATATTTTTTTAGAATTTTATTTTTAGAAATTTTGGTGGAGAGAGAGGGATTCGAACCCCCGATACCGCTTTCACGGTATAACGGTTTTCAAGACCGCCGCGTTCAACCACTCTGCCATCTCTCCAGAAGTGATATAAATTTTGAAATTTTAAGTTTCATCGCGCGTCACAGTTTTCGATTCAGTAAAATATGGTGGAGAGAGAGGGATTCGAACCCTCGATACAGATTTCTCCGTATACGCACTTAGCAGGCACGCGCTTTCGACCACTCAGCCATCTCTCCGCGCCAAAAAATAATTTGTAAAAATAACCGCGCATATTTTGGTGCGCCCAAGAGGACTTGAACCTCTAACCGCCAGATTCGTAGTCTGGTACTCTATCCAATTGAGCTATGGGCGCGGTCAAACAAATAATTTCAAAATTAAAAATTTCAAGATAAAAAGAAGTATAGTCAAAAATATTCGCTTTGTCTTCTAACTTTTTAATATTTTCGATTTTATTCTACTCCACTAAAAAATCAAAACTTCTCTATCAAGTAAAATAAACCTGTAAATACTAATTAAATTGAAAATAAAGACTATTGTCGATATGCTTTTATGCATTGTTCAATAAAAATGGAGACAAAAATGTTAAAAAACATTGATGAAAAAACTAAAAAGAAAATAATCGATCTAATTTCTGTAATTTTGCCAGAGGCTCAAATTTATCTTTTTGGTTCGCGTGCAAGGCAAGATTTCCGCCAAAGTTCTGATATAGATATAGCGCTAAATACAGGAGAAATGATAGATTTTGGTATCATGCTTGAAATAAAAGATGTTTTAAACGCAACCAACATCCCACAAAAAATTGATGTTGTTGATATGAATCTTATATCCAAAGAAATGCGAGCAGAAATTGAAGCTGAAGGCATATTATGGAAAAAATAAAAAATAGACAAAACTCTTTAGAAAAATCAATCAACAGTTTAGAACGATCTGTTGAAAAATATAAAAATAAAAAATTCACAGATTTGAACGATTATCAAGAGTTCAGAGATTCTATTATCCAAAGGTTCGAATTTACCACCGATATTTTTTGGAAATTTATAAGCGATTATTTAAAAGATGAATACTCTATGCAGCTTGATATCATAAGACCAAAACCAGTTTTAAAAGAAAGCCAAAACGTCGGAATACTTTCACAAGAAGAACATGATCTTGCAATAAAAATGATAGAATCCAGAAATATAACTTCCCACTCCTACAACGAAGAACTCGCAGAAAAAATTACTCACGAAATTCCCCAATATTTTGATTTAATAAAAACAGTTTTTAATCGAATAAAAAGTTAGGATAAAAATGTACCCACGGATTTTACATATTTACGGACCACTTTGGATAAACAGTTACGGCGTGATGATTGCGCTTGGCGTTTTAGTTTTTGCAGTTTTGACACTTCACAACCCAATTCGTAAAAAAATTATAGATCCTGCTACATTTTTTGACTCACTTTTTATCGGCCTTTTAGGCGGAATTGTAGGCGGAAGATTGCTCTATGTGCTCGAAAGCTACTCTGCTTTCATGCAAAACCCGATCGAAATATTTTATCTTTGGGATGGTGGTTTCAGTTTGCTCGGAAGCATAATCACAATTTTGCTCACATTGCCGTTTTATCTTAAATCTAAAAAAGTCCCTGTTTTGCCTTTTTTGGACTTAATAACAATTTACGTTCCCTTATTGCAGTCAATCTCCCGCATCGGCTGTTTTTTGGCCGGTTGCTGCTACGGAATGCAAACATGTGACAACTTTATATTCGCAGTCCACTACAAATGCCCACAGTGTTTGGCACCACTAAATACTCCACTCCACCCAACTCAACTTTACTCAAGTTTTGCATCTTTTATGATCTTCATAATTTTGCAGTTTTGGGCAAGCAAAAAAGCCAAATTTTCTGGCCAAATTTTATTCACATATTTATTTTTGGAAGGTTTTGCTCGATTTTTCGTAGATTTTTGGCGAGGAGATCGAAATATTATTCTTTTCAACTTTATTTCTTTTGCACAAATTATTGCGATATTTATTTGCATTTTCGCAGTTTTTGCAATAATTTACCTCAGACTGATAAAAAAAAGTGGAAAAAACTGCTAATTTTAAAGCTTTTTTGACCATTTGCATCATTAAAATTTATCAAGTAATTTGAACCCTAACATTAAATTATTTTATTTCATTTTATTGTGAAAAATTGGGAATTTATTATGAAAAAGTCATTTTTAATTTTATTACTTTTAAACTTCGGCTTGAATGCAAATATTTTTGCAGGCGGGCCAAAAGAGGATGATATTTGCGCTGAAACAGGATTACCTTGGGAGGAGCAATCAGCACCGTCAGCAGCTTCTGCACCGACATCAGAAAGATCGCAAGATGTATCACAATCAGTACTGATTCATTCAGAATCACACCCATCAGAATCACCAATAGGTAGCCCATCAAGCAGTGCAACATCAGGCGCTAAATTACCACTATTTAGACATATAGATTCGAGTTTGCCACAAAGAAGAAATTTATTTAGTCAACCAGCTCCTCAAGCTACTTCCCTAAGCTGCTTATTACTTCCCGCTACTTCTGCTAAAAGAATTCAAGATCAAGAACACACTCATCAAGAACATACAGAACTGTTAACTGCTACTCAAGCTGCCTTAAACGCACAAAATGAACAATTAGATCGCATGGAAAAAACAGGCGAAAAAACTAAAAGTGCAATAGACGCACAATCCCACCAATTAAGCAGTATACAAGCAACGCAAGTAATACACGGACAACAACAAGAAAGTACAAAAAGAGAGTTGATCTCAAAAATAGAAGTTTCTAGTAGAGCAACTAGGGATCATACGGATACAGTTGTTGGCTCGGCAACTCAAGCTATTGGTAAACAAATAGCCGACACAAAAACTCATCTCTCTGGTATAATAGCAGGCACAGAAGCTAGACTCGGCACACAAATTCGTGAATCAGAAAATGGCTTAAAAGCACTTTTAGATCAAGTAAAAATAAAACTAGATGATCAAGAAACAATTTTAGTAAGAATCGGCGGAAACGTAGAAAAATTAACAACAGATATGAATGCAGGATTTGTAACAGTTCATAACGAAGCTGAAACTAGACAATCTTCTATAATACAACGCTTTCATGGCTTAGATGACAAATTTAACAATATGCAACATTCTTTCGACATAATGATGGGAATAACATTAGGAGTTGGATTTGGTGTTGGTAGACATTTACCAATTATAGAAAAAATTATACCAGCCCCAGTTATACTTTTAGCCGCACTTGTTGCAGCAAGCCCAAGCGTAGGTTTGTTTTTAAAAAGAAAAACAACCGATTATTATACAACACTTACTCCAGAATCAATTCAAAATATACTCTCTACAATAACTTATCCAGCAAGAGCTGGAATTGGGCTAGGTTCTCGCTTAGCGATCCAATTGATACCTCAAGAAATTCAAGATGCTTATCCAAGATTTATTTTAATCGCTAGAACTGCTGCTATGACAGCCGGTGCAGTAGAACTCACCTGGATGGCTGGACATAATGGTGGAATAGCAACCATCAAAGAACTTGGCAGCATGGCTTCATCAGGAGGTAGGATTTTAGCTAGCAGCGCACAGCTTGGAGCAAGAGGATTAAGTGCGGGATATGCAGGATTAAAAGGTTTAACATCAGAAGCTATGCCAAAAGCATCGCAACTAGCTGCAGCAATCGCAACTTCATCTTTAAGCAGATAAATTTAAATCTCTATTTTTACTTTAATTTGAATACAAAGAGCAGGTATAAAAAACCTGCTCTTTATTGTTTGTATCTTTGCAAAAGAATGCTAAAATTGATTTTAAAAATCAGTGCATTTCGCAAGCAAAATAGGGAAAAATGTCATTATTTAATTTTCTAAAATCAAACCTTTCCATTCTCGACGTTGTGGGCGAATATGTCAGCCTCAAACCGGCAGGAAGTTACCACAAAGGTACATGCCCTTTCCACTCCGAAAAAGATGCCTCATTCACAGTCAGCCCAGATAGAGGTATCTTCTACTGCTTTGGTTGTCACTGCAGCGGAGACCTAATCTCGTTTGTCGCAAAAATCGAAAATATGACTCAACTAGAAGCGGCAAAACATCTCATCGACCATTTCAACATCACCATCCCACAAACTCTTGAAAAAGAATTTTCCACAACAGTTGCAAATCAAAAATCTGAAAAAGATCGACATTCCTACATTTGCGAAGCAATCACAAATTGGTTGCATCAACAGTTACTTGTAAATAAAGAAGCGTTAAATTATTTAACCGACCGACAGATAAGCAGCAAAAGTATAGAAACATTCATGGTCGGATATTTCCCTGGCGGTTTAAAATCTGTCACAAATTTCATCACAGCGATGCAGTCCAAAAACGTAATGCTCAAAGATCTACTTGAAATAGGTTTTTTAAGTCAAAGTGGTAATATTTATTATTCGCCATTTGAAGAAAGAATCATCTTCACTATCCGCGACACTTTAGGACGATTTGTAGGTTTTGGCGGACGAATATTCAAAAAAAACGACGAACGCGCAAAATACTACAACAGTAAAGAATCTGCGCATTTCCAAAAAGGCCAACTCCTCTTTGGTTTCGACCTTGCAAAGCAAAAAATGAAACAACAAGAAAACGCATTTTTGGTCGAGGGATACACCGACTGCGTTATGATGTGGCAACATGGATTTGAAAATACAGTTGCAACGCTCGGCACCGCCTGCAATCATGACCACCTCAAACTGCTCTCTCGATTTATCAAAACTTTATATGTTCTCTACGATGGGGACAAAGCTGGCCAAAAAGCGATTCTTCGCCTAGTCGATTTATGCTGGAACGCAAACTTGGAGCTCAAAATAATTCACCTACCAGAGCAACATGACCCTGCATCGTTCCTTCAAGGTAAAAACGATCTGCAACCACTAATTTCTAACGCAAAAGATATTTTTGAATTTTTTCTCGAAACTTCTACCGATGCTTTTCAAAACAAAACGATTTCAGAAAAAATGGAGATTTCAGAAAAAATTATCTCTGTGATCGCCAAAATAGATAATAAATTTAAAAAAGAGTTACTTCTGAGCCAGGCGGCGGCAACAATGCAAATTTCGCTGCAAACGCTCAAAGAGTTTCTGCGAAACGAAGGGCACAAACGAGTCGAAAGCAAACAAGAAGAAAACAAAGAAAACGACAATATTCCAGGACATTTCAACGATATCGACCAGCTAGAAAAAAAGATTTTATTTGCTATACTCAGTAAAATAGATTTGAATGAACCTTTTTCCATAGAAAAAGAACTTGTTTCCCAATTTGAAATGCAGATCAGATATTTTTTAGAGAAAATAGATAAAGTCACTGACTTGCAAGCGGGAAATCGATTTACAGCTTTTTTAGAAAAGCTAAACACAGAAGAAAGGGATTGGATATCATACAATATGATGATAAACTCCGATCCCCAAATCAGTTTCGAGACATTTTCGCAGTTAATTATGCAATTTCAAAAACAAAGATGGAAGGTTGCGGTAAGCAATGTGAAAAACCAGATACTCGCAGCACAAAAGATGCAGGATCCACTGAAACTACAAGAGCTCCTTAAAAAGTTTGCTTATCTTAAAGAAGAAATGAAAAATAAAGGAATATTATGAGTAAAAAATTAAAAAAATTATTCACCAAAATCAAAGAAACTTTTACAAAAAAATCCGCTTCAAAAACATCGGCAAAATCTAGTACAAAGACTACCAAAAGCGCAAAGCCTATCAAAAAATTAACACCTAAAAAAATTAACAAAGTTGAATCACAAAAAAAATTAAAACCAACTTTAGAAAAAACAAAAATCAAAGTAACTGCAACGCCAAAAAAACAAGAACCGGTCAAAAAGATTGAACCCCTCAAAAAACAACAACCAATCCCAAAAGAATCTCCTAAAAAAGAAATACCCAAAAAAGAACCGGTCCAAGAAATAAAAATAGCAATAAAAGATAAAAAATCAGCTCCTGAAGTAAAAATAACAAAACAAACGCCCCAAGAAGTTAAAGCCGCAACGAAACCAACAAAACCTGCTAAAGAATCGGCTGCAACATCTGCCAAAATAAAGGCGGCTTCCAAAAAAATCAAAATCGCAAAAAAACAACAAATTGCTAGCGGTGAATCCAAATCAGAAGATAAAAAAGAATCTCTAAGCAGCATCCCAAACGAAGTAGATACTTTAGTAGAAAGAGGAAAAAGCGAAGGCGTTTTAACTTACGAAGAAATCGCATTATTCTGCAGCAAACACAAATTAGCAGATGATGACGCTGAAGAACTTATCCGAATCTGCGACAAAGAAAATATCGATTTGATATCTAAAGAAGAGCTCGAATCTGGTATGGACGGTTTTGAAGATGCAGAAAAAACAGAAGCTGTTTCTTTTGACTCCATTCAAGCAAACCTGGAAAGAACACTCGAAGAAGCAGTATCCGAAGAAGAAGATGGCGAACCTTCAGACGAAGAAGATATCACAAAAGATATTAGCCGTATCAAACAGCTTGTAGAACCATCACAACTTAGCGACCCTGTAAAACTTTATCTAAAAGAAATCGGTAAAATACCTCTTCTTAACAAACAAACAGAAAAAATCATCGCAAACAAAATCGTCGAAGGTAAAAAAGAGTCTATCGAAGCAATCTCGTTCTTCCCATTTGTTCACAAAGAGTTTTTACAAATTGGTGAAAAAATAGATAAAGATCCGCTTTCACTTCGCGACATCGTACAATTCTCGGACTTTAACGAAGAAGATAACTCTCCAAAATTTGAAGAAGAAAAAATCAAATTTTTGCACCACATAAATGGCATCAAAGAATTGATCGAAAACGAAGATAAGATTTACAAGTCTTATCGTAAATTTCTCGACAATGAAGATTCCAAAAAAGAGATGTTAAATAAGGTCAAAGAAAACAGAATGGCCATCGTAGAAGCTGTACGAAGAATAAACATCTCAAACAAGCAAATTCGCAAATTTGGTAAAAAAATTGAAAAGTTCATTTCAAGAATTCAGGAAAAAGAACTTGAAATCCAAAGTGACAGTGAAAAACTTAATTTTTATAAAAGTATCAAATTACCAAAACAAGATGACCTTGAACAATTAGAAAATTTAGACAAAAATATTCGCGCCTCTCAAAAACTTATAAAAAAAGTCGAGCTTGAAGCTGGATTGCCAAAAGAAAGTATAATCGAATATTTCAGACTTTACTCAAGCGGCCGAGTAAAAGATAAACAAGCAAAAGATGACCTTGCAAAAGCAAACTTGCGACTTGTTGTTAATATTGCCAAAAAATATATCAATCGCGGTTTACACTTCCTCGACTTAATACAAGAAGGAAATATAGGACTACTAAAAGCTGTAGAAAAATTTGAGTTCGAACGAGGATTCAAATTTTCAACATATGCTACATGGTGGATTCGTCAAGCAATTACACGCGCAATCGCAGATCAATCAAGAACAATCCGTGTCCCAGTTCACATGGTAGAAACATTGAACAAAATTAACAAAATCACTCGCTCATTTATTCAAGAATTTGGCCATGAACCTAGTTACCAAGATCTTGCAAAAGAACTTGGAATCGATGAGAAAAAAATCAAAAACATTATCAAAATATCGCAAGAGCCTGTTTCACTTGAAACACCTGTCGGCGATAGTGAAGATACATTTCTTAAAGATTTTATCGAGGACGAAAATGAATACTCACCAGCAGATGCAGTCGTAAACTCAAACCTTAAAGAACGAGTTCGCGAAATTTTAAAAACACTCATGCCTCGTGAAGAAAAAGTTCTAAAAATGAGATTTGGTATCGATGTAGCGTCTGAACATACGCTCGAAGAAGTTGGAAAAGATTTTTCTGTCACAAGAGAACGAATAAGACAAATTGAAGTCAAAGCACTGCGAAAACTACGACATCCATCACGCAGCAAAAAGCTTCAGTCATTCTTTGAAAAAGATGTTGAAATTCTACCAGAAATGGATAACTTCTCCGATCAAGATGAGTTTGGATCTTCTGATTTTTCAGCAGATGACGACGACTTAGAATAATTAAAACAAAAAAAGGCGGCTTTGATTATAAAGCCGCCTTTTACTATTTACACCTATAAATCAATATGAGAGTAGTTCACTTCATCACTAGTCTAAAAATCGGCGGCGCAGAAGCGGCTCTATATAATCTTCTAAAAAATTTCGACCATACCCAAAACGAGCATATCATCATTTATTTTTACATGGGTGAAAACTTCAACAAAATAAAGCAACTCGGTATTAAAACTTATAAAATTGATGGTTTAATTTCTATTTACGATCCTTTTGCACTAATCAAAATCTTACTCCTTATCAAAAAATTAAAACCTGATGTATTACACACAGCTCTTTGGTCGGCAAATATTTTGGGTCGAATTGTAGCAAAATTATTAAATATCCCAGTAATTTGCGACTACCATGGTAACGTTTCAAGTCAAAGCAAATTGCGCAACTTGCTTGAACAAAAAACAATTAAAATACCAACTTACTTCGTAGCTGTATCCAAAAGTGTGAAAAAAGACTTTGAAGAAACTCTGACTTCTAAATGCAATAAAAAACTCCAAAATACAATTTTGCAAAAACTGATTTTGATCCAAAACGGAATCGACATGGACAGCATCATGCAGCAAATATGCACCAATAATATAAACCGCAAATCATTTGGATTTGATGAAAATGATTTTGTGATAGGAACTGTAGGAAGATTGGAACCTATTAAATCATACAACATTCTGCTGCTAGCTTTTGCTGAATTTATTAAAAAATTGCCCTCCGAAAATCATACCAATATCAAACTTTGCATAGTGGGGGGTGGATCAGAAATGGAAAATCTAAAAAAATTAGCAGAGAAACTAAATATCGCAAAAAACATTTACTTTACAGGCATGCAAGCGAACTCTTTCAATTTTTATCCAAACTTCGATTGCTTTGCACTTTCCTCGCAAAGTGAAGGTTTATCAATAGCACTACTGGAAGCATTAAGCTTTGGCCTACCAATCATCACAACACACAGCAACACAGAACATGATGTAATTGTAAATGGAAAAAATGGATTTTTAATAAAAATAAATGATTTTAAAGACTTGGCAGAAAAGCTTTTTTTGCTTTATTACAACCCAAATTTGAAAAACAGAATGAAAGCAGAAAATATAGCCCTTGCAAATAGAAATTTCGATATTAAAGCCTCTGCAAAACTATTCGAAAGCCTTTATCAAAAAGCAAAAAGATCATAAAACTGATAAACCTCTCTTTAAAAAAGATTTGACATTGAAAAGATCTCTCTTTAGAATTGGTCTATTAATATAGATAACCTCCATTTCCCCTGTCCATGACGTTAGTCTGGGTAGGGGTTTTTAATTAGATAAATATTTTAAAATATCGATGAAAAAAATCAAAATTATAGTTTCCTATGACGGAACAGATTATGAAGGTTGGCAATCGCAACCTCATCAAAGAACAATCACAAATACACTTGAAAAAAGCTTCCTCAAAATTTTCAATGAAAAAATATCTATTTTAGGCGCATCGAGAACCGATAGTGGCGTGCATGCTCTTGGACAGGTTGCAACATTTTCCACAGATTTAAAACTCGATTTATCAACAATAATCACCGCATGGAATAATTTACTTCCAAAAGATATTGTAATCCGCTCCGGTGAAGAAATTCAAAGTGATTTTAATCCACTTTTCCATGTTGAAGAAAAAACCTATTATTACAATCTTTTTTACAGCAAACCCCTACCTTTTGTAGCACGGTTTGGCTGGCATTATTCTTATCTAAATTCATTAGATTTTGAAAAACTTAACAAAGCGCTAAACCTTTACATCGGCGAACATGATTTTAGATCTTTTTGTAAACTTGACCCAGAAGAAACAAAATCAACAATTCGAACAATAAACAGCATTTCTATGCAAAAATATGATCGATTCAAAATGTTACAAATAAAAATTCGCGGGAAATCATTTTTAAGGTTTCAAATCAGAAGAATGGTTGGATATGCCCTTGATATCGCAAGAAAAGAAGACTTATCGCTAGATTATTTAAAAGAGATAATCGAAAAACCATCCCCAATCCAAATTTTGACTAAAGCAGAAGCTTGCGGACTATGTTTGCGAAAAATAATTTATAAAAAATAAGAATAAAAAAAGGGAAGAGTTTAAATTCTTCCCTTTTACTTACTTAAAGACCTAGATAATTACCAAGTCTTTTTAGCAGCCTTTTTTTAGCTATTTTTTTTTAGCTACTTTTTTCTTGGCTACTTTTTTCTTAGCTACTTTTTTTGTTACTTTTTTAGCAACTTTTTTAGCAACTTTTTTTACTTTCTTTACAGCCATTGTAGTTCTCCTTTTAAAACTAACTTACAATTACCACTCACCTTTTGTACATTCATGATGATCTTCTATATTTTTATTATAGAGCAACTAACAGTCTATTTGTCAAATAAATGAATAAAAAATATTTTATTTTATATAAAATAAAGCAAAAAACTCAATTAAAATGCATTTTGCAATTACAAATCACCGCTTTTAAAGCTACTTTTTAAACTTCATACTTATACATTTATTATTTAAGATAAATCCAATAATTTAAAAAATATTGTATAAAATTATTTACCTAAACTAAATTAAACCAAAGTTTATAAAATTTTAGGAGATTTAATAAATATTCTTTTGCTTCTTATTTAATAAACAAAAAAGTTATATACTTCGTAAACAAAATTTCAATAATTTAAAGAAGCAAAAATGTTTGTAAAAGTAAAATTACTCAAAGGTTTTCCAAAACCTCTTTTTTATGAAATTCCAAAAGAATGGGATCAAACCAATCTCAAAGGAACAATAATACAGGTTCCGATAAGAAGCAAAATCATTCCTGCAATAGTGCAAGAAATTTATACAAAATTACCAAGTAAAATCAGTTTTGAAATAAAAAAAGCACTAAACATTGAGCCTTTACCAGCCGACGATAACTTCCCTTTGTATGTTCAAAAACTTTCTTCAATATTTTTTATAAATGAAGAATATTTTTATCAAAGAATTCGATCATTTTTATTTGAAAAAGATGATTCAAAAAATGTTGCTCCGGATATTCCTCTGCAAGATGTTAATTTTCAAAACTCTGTACAATTAACTCTACCACAACAAAATGTAGTTGATTTTGTATCAAAACATATAGAAAATCCATCGTATCAACCCACCCTACTTTATGGTGTTACCGGATCTGGTAAAACAGAAGTTTATAAAAAATTAATTATAAAAAGTATCTCAGAAAACAAAACTGTCATTTTTTTAACACCGGAAGTTTCACTAAGTTTGCAATTTCAAAAAATATTCGAGCAAACGCTTTCCAAAGATATAAAAATATTTAATTTTCACAGTGCAAGCAAAATCTCACAAAAAAGAGAACTTTGGGAAGCGTTGCTAAATGCAACTCCAGTTTTGATTTTAGGTGTTCATCTGCCAATTCTTCTTCCAATTTCAAATTTAGGATTAATAATAGTTGATGAAGAACATGAAACTAATTATCAAGAAAAAAAATCACCAAAACTAAATAGTAAAATGCTCGCAATTTACCGCGCTTTTACTTATAAAATTCCAATTATTTTAGGATCCGCTACACCTTCACTCTCCTCACTTTTGAATGTTAAAGAAAAAAAATGGAATTTATTTGAACTTAAAGAGAGATTTGGTGGAGAATTTCCACAAATCCAAAAAGTGTTTTTAAAAGAAAAAAATAGACGCAGCAATTTTTGGATATCAAAAGAACTCGAAACTGAAATCAAAGCAACTTTGGATAAAAAAGAACAAGCTTTAATCTTTTTAAACCGACGAGGATTTAGTTTTTTCGTACTTTGCAAAGAATGTGGTTTTGTTTTCAAATGCCCAAACTGTTCAGTAAGCTTAACACTGCATCAATCTGCAAAAGGCGAATCGCTTCAATGTCACTACTGCAATTACGCAAAAACACTTCCAGCAAATTGCCCCGAATGCAAAGTAAATAGTGAAAATTTTATAAAAAAAGGAATAGGCACGCAGCAGGTAGTATCAATTCTTGAAAAAATATTCCCACAAGCAAAAATAGAACGTGCTGATTTGGACACAACATCAAAAAAGAAAAAATGGCACGAAACTGTAAAAAAATTCGAAACTGGAGAAATCGACATTTTGGTCGGTACGCAAACAATCACAAAAGGTTACCATTTCCCAAATGTTACATTAGTCGGAGTACTCTGGGCAGATTTGGGTCTTCATTTTCCAGTTTTTAATGCAATCGAAACCAATTTACAACAGCTAATCCAAGTCGCAGGTAGAGCTGGAAGACAAAGTAAATCTAGCAAAGTTATAATGCAAGTGATGCAAGATCATAATGTTTTCGACAATTTATCAGAACAAAATTATCTAGATTTTTATGAAAGCGAAATCGAATTTCGCACTATTGCAAAATATCCTCCAATTTACTATCTACTGCAAATCGAGATAAAAAATTTAAATATTTTAAAAATAGAATCGGATTCTTCCAAAATATTTAGTATTCTCGAACAAAAAATTAAATCATTAAACTTAGAAATCGACATACTCGGTCCATGCAAGCCACCGATCTATAAAATACAAAAGATAGAAATTCGCCAAATTTATCTAAAATCAAAAAACTTCACAATTTTTCATACTCTACTAAAATCTATCGATTTCAAACTGTTTAGCAGCTCTATTTATCTAAATATAAATTTTTAGCTTTAATTTTAAAAACTTGATTATTTAATTCTAAAAATTCTATTTTTTTAAATCAGTTTTGATTGTTTAAACAAATTTTAACAGGAGAAAATATGTGTTCAAAATTAATTAAAAAAAGTATTTACACAATTTTAGCTTTTTTGATCTTAGGAAGCATTATGTTTTATCTTTATAAAAATAATAAAAAAAATATTCGATCAATATCGAAAATAGAAATTACTAAAAAAATAGTTGCCATTGGCGGTGGAGATTATAAAAAAGATGTCACCTTAACAGCCGATCAAGAAATGGTAAGACTCTCAGGTAAAGAAAATCCAAAATTACTTTTTGTACCAACAGGTCACTCTGACGATGACAAATATTGCAAAGATTATTTAGACTATTTTCAAAAAAAATTACATGTAAAAACTGACACATTATTTTTGGTAAAAGAAAATCCAACAATAGAACAAATTAAAGAAAAAGTGTTTAACTCCGATATAGTCTACATCAGTGGCGGAGATACTTTATTCATGATCGCACTTTGGAAAACATATGGATTTGATAAAATTTTAAAAGAAGCCTGGGAAAAAGGAATAGTTTTAGGTGGAACGAGCGCAGGATCAATTTGCTGGTTTGAAGGTGGACATAGTGATTCATTATCATTCACAAATCAAAAAAATTGGCATTATATAATTGCACCCGGCTTAGGATTTTTTAAAGGAATAAATTGTCCACATTTTAACACCGGAACAGAAGGTAAATTAAGAATCAATGATTTTAAAAAAAGAATCCTTGAAACAAATAAATGGGGAATTGCAACAGATGAAGGATGTGCAATTGAATTTATCAATGACAAATTCAAAATAATTTCTTACAAAGAAACGTCTAATGCATATAAAGTTTTCAAAGAAGGTGATGCAATAAAAGAAGTTAAAATAAAAAAATATGAAGAACTTATGCCAATAGAAATGCTTTATCAAAAATAAATATAGAGGAAATATGAATATCAAATCGCTACTAAAAAAAATATTTCTCTTCTCAATTTTATTTTACTTAAATAAGTCAAATATTTTTGCAGGACATTGGCAAATTCGACATTCAAACTATATGGAAGGTTATATAGCTAAAAACCTAAAACTTGGTAACGATTTTGAACTATGGATCTATGATCATCCATCAACAATAAGATTCTATGAAGTAGAAGAAAAAATCATCTTACAAAGCACAAGAAAGCAAAGTTTTGCAGTTGGATTCGAAAATGATTTTTATCCAATGACCAATTCTGACACCGGCGTCTTTCAACCCTGGATTCATGAGCTGGCGATCAATACTTATATGAAAAACAAAATACGTATGTTTAAAATGGATTTTTCTATAGATTTGACGGCAACACAGCGATTTGTAGGACACTCAAAAGGAAATTGGTCTTATGGTTCTATAAAGCCAGGCATGACCCTTCTAAAGTCAAAGAATGGTACCATATATATTTATGATCGACTGTATTACGGTTACCATAATTATGATGTTGATAGAAATCGAACCGCAATAGGCGCTGAAATCAAATTAGTAAATGATAAAGTGAAATTAGATACTTATTTCATGATTGAATATAACAGATCAGAATCATCCCCTAAATGGATACCAACAAATGTTTTAGGTTTAAATTTATCAACCAATTTTTAAACTATAGATTTACCAAACTAATAAAAAAGAGCTCCAAGTTATTGGAGCTCTTTTTTATTAAAACTTATTTGTAAATTTATTTTGTCAAAGCCAAAATTTCTGCTCTTCTATTTGGAGCAAGTTCTGCTAATCTTGAAGTTCTGTCATCTGAATTGGAACTTACTAGTGGATTTTCTTGTCCACAACCAACAACTTTTACATTGTCTTGTGATATTCCAAGTCTTTCGAACTCATCTTTTACTTTGTTTGCTCTTTTGAGAGAAAGCGCCAGGTTGTAATCTGCTTGACCAATCTGGCAACAGTGACCATTGATACTTACTTTTTTTCCTTGAGATATTAATTCGGCAGCTTTTTGTGCATCTTTCTTAATAACTTCATCTTGTCCTTCAAGAGGATTATCTTTGTCAAAACCGAACATAATGCGATCAAATTCAGAATTTTCATTTGAGTTAGAAGCTAAAACTTCTTCAGCATCTTTGATTGCTTCGGATAAATCTTGATCATCGATTTCAAGATCTGCTTCTGCTACAAAATTGCTTTTTTTGTCTTTTGCTTCTGTTGAACTGTCTTCGACAAATGAGAAATTTTCAAGATTTGGAATAGATTCATCAAATGCGTACTCGGTTGAAGCTGGAGTTACTGTATTTGCAGCTTTATCTTTTACTTCTTTTACTACAGGTGTTTTTTGAATTGTTGTATGTTTTTTCTTGCCACAACCCGCAAAGGAAACTAAACAAAGAACCAATGTTACATTAAAAATCTTATTTGTAAGAATTTTCATTCTACCCTTTCGCTAAAAATTATCAAACAGAACTAAAATGAACTTGTTTTATACCTATATGATGCAAAAAGTATCATACGCTGAATACAATATCACATTTTATTGCTATTTGCTACTCAAAAAGATCTAAAATTCACTATATTTTAAATACTATATATACTGTGGTTGTTATTTTGTTTAAATAGCAAAGTATAAAAATATTATGCAAATAAAAAGTAAACTTCTGCATGTTAAATATAATAAAAATTAACATGTGCAAGCTTCCTTCATCATTAAGAGGATTTAATATCAATGAAAAAAATTTTAATAAACCATAACGCATGGCAAACGCGAGTCGCTGTGCTCCGAGACAAAAAACTTCAAGATATCTATCTGGATTCAGGCAATAAAATAGAACTTGAAAGATGTTTTTTTAAAGGTAAAGTCGCCAAAATATTACCTGGAATTCAAACCGCATTTGTAGATATCGGACAAGAAAAAGCTGGTTTTTTACACATCACCGAAGTCGATCGCGCACTAGCCGTTGAAAAAACAATAGAATTTAACAAAGAAGCAAACTTTGATTCAAATGCAGATGAGATCGAACGCAAAATTAAAAAAGAAATGGATATCAGCAAAATATTTTCAGAAAATGAAGATATTTTGGTGCAGGTAAGTAAAGAACCTATTTATGGTAAAGGTGCAAAATTAACCACTTGCTTCACCCTTCCTGGACGATTGATTGTACTCATGCCAAATATTCCACAAATCGGAATTTCCAAAAAAATAGAAAATAAAGTTGAACGTCAACGCCTACGTGAAATTCTAATTAAAAACTTACCAAAAGGAATGGGCGTTGTTATCAGAACAACAGCTGAAAACAGAGACGAAAAAGAGATCAAAAAAGATCTCGCTTTTTTGATTTCAATATGGAAATCGATTATAAAAAAATTCAAAAAAGCTGCTGTCGGAGATAAAGTTTTTGAAGATTTACCTATAACATTACGTGTAATCCGAGATCATCTTGATAATGATGTAGAAGCTGTTTTAACAGATAATCTAGAAGATCAAAAACGACTTTATCGATTTGTGCGTGACACCACAACAGAACATGCTTACAAAATCAAATTTTACGACGGCGAATCTCCTCTTTTTGAAATTTTCGACGTAGAAAAACAAATCGAAAAAGCACTACAAAAGAAAGTTCTTCTAAAATCTGGCGGTAGTTTAATCATCGAAACAACAGAAGCCATGTCTGTAGTCGACGTAAATACTGGTAGATTTATAGGAAAAAATAACCTCGAAGATACAATTTTCAAAACAAACATAGAAGCTGCAGAAGAAATAGTTACCCAACTTCGCCTTAGAAATATTGGCGGTTTAATTGTCATAGACTTTATCGATATGTCGAACTCTTCAAATAGACAAAAATTATCCAAATTTTTTGAGAAAACTCTAAAAGAGATGGATAAATTTCAAACCGTCGCACTCAAAATTTCTGAATTTGGTTTAGTTCAAATGACAAGAAAGCGATCCGGCAAAACATTAGTACAACAATTAACCAAAGTTTGCGAGTGCTGCAACTCTTATGGATTTGTTAAATCAACACAAACAATCAGTTATGAAGTACTTCAATTATTCAAAGATTCTGTAAAGCGTGAAAACCATCATGGAACTGCAACTCTCGTAACATCACCTGTAGTTTTTGACTATTTAACAGAAAAAGAGTACAAATCAATTTTAAAACTAGAAAAAGAAATAAATTGCAAAATCATTTTAGAATCCAATGACAACTTTGAAGGTTCTTTATTTAAAATTGAAAAATCGTAAAATTTAAAAAGGGAAATTTTATGGCAAGTGAAGCAAAAACTGTTCTTGAAAAACATCCTGATTACACAGCAAACATCGGATTTGAAATACATGTTCAGCTAAAAACAGAATCAAAAATATTTTGTAGTTGTCCCAATAAATTTGGGCAGCAACCTAACAAAAATATTTGTCCCGTCTGCTCTGGCAACCCGGGAACGCTTCCAATCTTAAATAAAAAGGTTGTTGATTTTGCAATAATGGCTGGACTTGCAACAAACTGCGCAATCACACGCAAAAATGAATTTTCAAGAAAACACTACACTTACCCTGATTTGCCAAAAAACTTTCAAATAACACAAGGTGAAGTCGCAATCTGCCAGGAAGGATTCATCGAGATCACACTCGAAGATGGTTCTAGCAAAAAAATTAGAATCAACAGAATTCATATGGAAGAAGATGCTGGCAAAAATATTCACGGCGAACATGGCGAAAGTTTTGTTGATTTAAACAGAGCAGGAACACCACTGCTTGAAATCGTAAGTTATCCTGATATATCAAGCGCATTCGAAGCCAAAGCATATTTGAGCGAAATCAAAAAAATCGTACAATACTTGGACGTGAGCGATGCAAATATGGAAGAAGGTTCTTTCCGCGCAGATACAAATATATCTGTAAGGAAAAAATCCCAAGAAAAACTTGGAACAAAAGTCGAACTCAAAAATATAAATTCATTTAGATTTATATCACAAGCAATCGATTACGAAATTGAACGTCAAGTCACAGCGCTTGAAGAAGGCGAACAAATTTATCAAGAAACTCGACTTTGGGATAACAAAAAACAAGTTTCTGCTGCTATGAGATCCAAAGAAGAAGCAAACGATTATCGATATTTTACAGAGCCAGATATACCACCAATAATGATCGATGAAGAGTGGATAAAACAAATCAAAAAAACACTTCCAGAACTTCCCCAAGAAAAATTTAACCGCTTCCAAAAAGAATATGATTTAAGCAGCTATGAAGCTGAGATTTTGATAGATCCGCTTGAACTTGCAAACTTCTTTGAAGAAACTGTCAAAATAAGCAATCATCCAAAACAGGTTTGTAACTGGATGCTCCGCGACCTACTTGCGTATCTCAAAAATAACAACCTTTCTCTTACACAAGCTAAAATCACTCCGACATTAATGGCAGAATTCGTATCAACAGTAGAAAAAGGAATAATAAACAGCAAGATCGCGCAAGACGTTTTTGCAGAGATGCTTGAAAGCGGAAAATCACCACTTACTATCATCAAAGAAAAAGGGTTAGAACAAATTTCATCACCGGAAGAGCTTGAAAGAATAGTTTTGGAAGTAATTGCTCAAAACAAAGACAATGTGGATAAATACAGAGCAGGAAACGATAAACTTTTTGCCTTTTTCGTCGGACAATCAATGAAAGCAACAAAAGGAAAAGGTAATCCACAGTTGATCAACGAGTTATTAAAGAAACATTTGTAAGATTTAGATTAATTCAATAAAAAAGGCTCCTAAAAATTTAGGAGCCTTTTTTATTTTGGTGCCGAAGGTCGGGGTCGAACCGACACGATATTGCTATCGCGGGATTTTGAGTCCCGTGCGTCTGCCAGTTCCGCCACTTCGGCAAATTTTTTGAAAAATTTCACATAAACGATATTAAACATTAATAAAATGGTCGTCAAGGCAAATTTTTAGATTTAAATCAAATCTGTAAGGCTAAAAATAGGCAAATAAACAGCAACAATTATTACCAAAATAATTAATCCAACAAACAAAATAAGCATTGGCTGCAAAAACGTGATACAAAAATCGATTTTCCGTTGCAGCTCTTGCTTAAAAAACAAAAGCAGTCTTTCAAGTGAATTTATTAAATTTCCACTTTTTTCGCCAATCAAAACAAATGATGCTACTTCAGGTGGAAACAGTTTAAAATCAATTTGACCAAAAGCTGCCGACAAAGAACCACCGTCTCTAATACTTCTTAAAATTAACGAAAACTTATTTTTCAAAAATGTGTTAAAAATAAATGATTCTACGGAAACATCTATCGCTTCTAATAAGTTTATTCCACAGCGAAGCATCACCAAAACAGATTCCAAAAATAAAACTAAGTTAAAAAGTAAAACCAAATCTCGAATAAAATATATTTTAAACAAAACTTTATCTTTAAATCGCTGGAAAGCGACATTCTTAAATAAAACAAATTTTAAAAACAAACAAAAAATAAGAATAAACAAAAGTAGATAAAAACCAAAATATCTAAAAAAATGACTAAATCGAAATATCACTTTGGTGAACACAGGAATCGGTTTATCCATATCCAAAAAGAATCTTTCGAACCGGGGTATAACAAAACTGAAAATAAAAGATATAACCAAAAGAGATAATACAACGATGAGACTAGGAAGAAATATTGCCTTTTTAACTTTATTTTTAATGTCAGCTCTATCAATCAAAAAAATATAAATTTGATTGCATGCAAGAGATAGATGCCCGGTTCGCTCTCCAATTGCGACTGATGAATAAACAAACTGAGGGAGATTTAATATTCGCTTTGAAAGAGAAGCTGAAAATGACGTTCCACTTTCAAGATCTTTAATAATTTTTTCAATCGAAACTTTTAGAAATTCATTTTTAGTTTTTTGAGTTTGAAGTTTAAGAGCGAAAATAAGATCTTGTCCCGAATCAAGCAAAAAAGAGATCGATGAAAAAAATGTAGCTAACTCGAAATCATCTATCTTTGCCGCATTACCCGTAAATTTAAAATTCCAAAGATACACAATCCGAAGTGAAATTATTTTTTGCGATTTCAAATAATCATCTAACAACTGTTCATTTGCAAGCGAAGATAATCCATATCGCTTACTTCCCAAACTATCAATCCCTACCCATAAATATCTAATCATAAATTTAGACTTCAAATCGACAATTGTTTTTCAATACCAATTGCTTTCATGAAATCATCCAGCGATATTTGCAAATTAATTTTTATTCTTTTACGTGGCGATGTTGCTCCAAATTGCATAGTAACCAATTCCTTCGGCACCTTTAGCGAGGAAGCAATAAAATCGACTAGCTCCGCATTGGCCTTTCCTTTTTCAGGCTGGCTTTTCAAATAACATTTTATTTGACCCGATTTATCCAAGATACACTTTTGTCGTCCTGATGATGGAATCACTTTAACATCAACAACTATGCTCATTTACCCCTCAAAAAAAATAAAAAATTATTTAAGCAAATCTACCAAAAATGATTTTTTGTACAAATACTGCTGCGACAGCCTATCTTCATCCTCAAGTATTTTATCAATAGCAAGTACACAAAATATTCCAACATCGGTTTTCAATGTTAAAAAATTAGAATCTTTTTGTTTTGCGACAGCATCTCGAAATTCTTTGAGCGATCCAACTTTTTGATTATTTACAAATTCTATAATATCGCCAGGTAAAATACTTCTTGCTCGTTGCAATTGTGAATCATGCAAAATATTTGTAACTATCAATTTCGAATTATATTGAACATCTACTCTACTAAACATATGAAAAAGAGGATTAAATTCTGCAAAAATTTCTACGTGATTTAAAGTCATTTCCATAACTACTAATCCGCCGAAAACTTCATACTCAACTTTTTCAAAATTAGGATAAACAAATCGAATCGGAACTTCGGCGCTTAATTCTAATTTAAATTTTATTATCTTTTTTTCGCCCCTGCGATAAAGAGTAAGAGTGATTTCATCGCCTACTTCATATCTATGAAGCAGATCAAGCATAGATATTTTATCTTCAGACCATGAAACAACAATCTCTCCAAATCTATCAACTTTAAACTCATTAAACTGATAAATCATATCCCCATCTATGATGCCAGCTTTTTCTAAAATAGAACCCGGAAATACTTTTGTAACAAAAAATCCACCTTCTTGCGGATTTTTAAAATATTCCACCATGTCAGAATTTGAATAAGAAAAAATTCCACCAAGATATGGTCTGCGCAAAACCTTTACTTTGCACAAATCTCGTATTGCTGATTTTATTTCATTAATAGGGATTATATATCCAACATTTTGCGCTTCAGTAACTCCTGCAAAATTAATTCCAATTACTTTTCCTTCATGATTGAGTGATGGCCCCCCAGAGTTTCCAGGATTAAGCGGAGCAGTAATTTGAATATATGAAAGCATTTGAATTTTTTCTCGGCCACTTACAATGCCCTGTGTACTTTTGAGACCTTCTTGGCCAAGTGGGTATCCAATCGCAAGTATTTCTTCACTGCGATGAATCTCATCAGAATCACCAAGCTCAAGATATGGAATATATCCTAAAAAATTTTTTACTTTTGCAAAATCTTCATCTTTTAGTTTCAAAAGCGCAACATCCATATCCGGGTAAACACCCACAACCTCAACATCTAATTGTTCTTTACCAAGAGATGGAATTTGAATTTGGATACTTACAGCTTCATCAACAACATGGAAATTGGTAAGAATATGACCTTTATTATTAATAAAAAAACCACTACCAAAAACTGCCGTTTGAGTAGGCGCCTTATACGGCTCTAACCAATTAAATTTTAATATTTGTGAAAAAATTTGAACAACTGTGTCTTTTGCCTTTTGCTGGACATCTAGCCAATTTTTAAATCGATAAAATTCACTACTATTTGCCATAACGATACAATTCTCCCTTTTGTATTTTTGAAATCAATTTTTTTTGTTACTTTTGTACAATCTATACAACTCTTTTATTAAATCAGTTTTTTCATATACGTATTCTCTTGCAAGCAAATCTTCTTCACTTAAAATTTTAGCAACCGACAAAACGACAAAATCGCCTTCTTCCGTTTTTACCGACAAATAACCATTCTTTGCACTTTCAAGCACAGCTTTTCTAAAATCTGAAATTGTTCGCACTTTTATACCATTTATCTCTTCAAGAAGTTCACCTTTTTCAATTGTGCGGGATTTTTGTGCTTGAGAATTTGGAATTATATGAGAAATTATCAATCGACTTTCATACTGATTATCACGTTGCAAATAATTTATTAAATAAGGATTATATTTGGATAATGGTTCAACATGATTCAGAGCAAGCTCCATTATCACCATGCCGCCAACAATTTCGAAATCTACTTTTTCAAATTCTGGATAAATGTATCTAATTGGAAGAGGCTTTGCACATTCAAGCTTAAAAGTTTTATTTATTTTTTCACCTTTTCGATACAAAACCAATTTTAGTTCATGTCCGATCGGCAAACGATTAATCAAATCAAATATTGAAACTTTTGCATCACTCCAATCAACTTTGATCTCACCAAACATATCAACTTTGTATCCATCGATTTCGTAAAGCAAATCCCCTTCACGCACATCATTTTCAGCAAACAAAGTTTTTTTGAAAACTTTAGAAATAAACCAACCACCATCGTTCGGATCATTCAAGAATTTAAGCATGTCCACGCTTGTATTTCCAAAAACAGCTCCCAAGAAGGGTTTATACTGTAATTTTGTTTTACGAAGTTCATCAATCACATTTTTGACATCATTGATAGGAATGATAAAACCAATATTTTGCGCATCAGAATAATAACTTGTACTTATTCCAATTACTTCACCCGCATTATTAAAAGAAGGGCCTCCAGAATTTCCTGGATTGATAGCAGCATCTATTTGAAAATAAGAATCTCCACCGAGAAATGGCTCATCGGACAAAAATTCTCTTCCACAAATTATACCTTTTGTTACTTTCAGCTTTTCTTGACCAAGCGGATATCCAAGATCGATGATATCAATAATACTTCGAATTTTATCAGAATCACCAAGCGGAAGAGATGGAATCTCTTTCAATTTACTAGAAATTAAATCAAATCCAGGTTGATCTAACTTCAAAAGAGCAATGTCCCTATCAGGATTTATACCGCCAACTTTTAAACGAAATCTTCTTTTGCTAAATGGTAATTGTATTTCTATAGCATCTTGCTGACGGCTAGCCTCTTCAATCACATGATAATTTGTAACGATGTATCCTTGCTTATCAATAAAAAATCCACTTCCATACGATTCATATGAAAGTGGTGCTTTAAATGGTTCTTCCCAATTAAATTCAGAAACTTGCACAATGATTTGAACAACACCATTAGCATATTTTTCACGAATTTTTTGCCACTCAAATTTAAAATTGTGAGATAATTCACTTTGAACTTCAACTTCTTGAGCAGAATTAAACAATGTCGACTTTGAATTTTGCACATCCTCAACATCTTGTTTTGGGAAATTTGCTACTACAAGTTTTACATGTGAGAACAAATCAAAATAACTAAATAAAAATAAACAAATTAACGTTAAATAAAATTTGGAAAAATCAAAGTTCATAAAAAGCCTCACCACAGAAAAAAATAAATTAACCCTATAAGTATAAAACAAAAAAAGTTTTACATACCTAAAACTTTTAATAAAAGACCGTTTTTAGCTAAAAATCTTACCCCGCCTACCCTTTTGACACACTTTGGACGATAAAGTAGTATTCAAAATAGTTAATTTTATGAGGAAATTTAAGTAAAAAATAAATTTTTATGCATAATTAACATCTTTTTCGGGGATTTTCGGACAAATTTGGGGGTTTACATATGAATCGCATTTTAAAAAACAGTATTATTTTTACCATTTTTATAACTTTTTTAGCACTTTTTGGTTGCGCTAAACAAAATAAAACGCAGCAAATCAAAAAACCAGAAATTCAATATCATAAAGAAATAGGTAAATTCAAAGTTACAGCAAAAAAATTAAGCTTGAACAAAGCAAACATTTTGACATCGAAAAAAATTATTAAAACTTATCAGCCTATAGAAATTCGAATCGAAAATAGCAGCGATAATACTTATTTGCTGTCTAACAAAAACATCGATTTAGAAATCGCATCACTAAAACAAGTTTCTAAAAAATTGCGTACTAATCTTTTCATGAGTTTATTGCTTCCTGGATTATCCATAAACTCCCCCAAATATTATGCCAATATGCTTCTTAGCGTTTTATCACTTCCTATTATGTTATTTGGACCGGCTGTTTATTACCCTTGGGCAATTGCATCTTCTAGCATATTAAATGTAGGATTAACTGGACGAGATAATCAAAAAACAAAAGATACTATAAAAATAAATGCAACAGATCTAAAAAATGGTGATCTTGAAATTAAGCCTAATAACGTTCTTTCAACAATCATTTTCGTTGAACACAAAAAATTTAAACCACAATTTGATTTAACACTCATAGATAAAAAAACAAAACAAACAACAATCTTTAATATTGATTTAACAGATCAAGCAGAATCAAAGAAGGACTCTAATGCTAAATAAATCAGTATTTAATTTACTTAAATTTACAATCCTAATTGCTATAACCATTTCTGCATTTGGTTGCGGTAAAAGAAAGTTTTTTATAATCAACACACCAACCAGCAAAACTGATTTTTGCCAAACACAAAAGAATGTCACATTAAATGTGAAAAAAATAGTTGCAGAGGATAACGCATTCTTTTCGCAAAGTGATATCTTAAGAAATTATCACCCTATAGAAATTAGAATCGACAATAACAGCAACAACATTTTTATACTCGCGCCAGAAAATATTTCCTTTAAACAAGCAAGCAAAGAAGAAATGATAAAATTTCTTGAAACCGTACCTTCCATCGTCGGCGCAACATCTTTTTCAATACCTTTTTTAGCAGCATGGGCATTTGGATCTCTTATATATGTTGCAAGTTTATTTTGCACATCATCCCCCGTGATCATTTTAGGATCAGCGCCTGTTACCATTTTTGGACCGCCTTTATTAGCTCTTGCTATAGGTCTTCCGCTAAGCATACATTTTGGCTCCAAGACAGGTAAAAAAATATACAGAAAACTTCATGAAGATTTATATCATTCGGTATTCCTAGATACTCCTTGTGAAATATTGCCAAATTTATTCTTACAAAAAGTTATATGCGCTTATCCAAAAGGTTTTAGCACGCAATTCAACCTATCATTGATAAATAAGCATGATAAAAATGAAACATTAAAATTTAATGTAAATTTGGAAAAATAATGAAAACGAAATTTGTAGCATGTCTAGCTTTGATTACACTCACTACATTTTTTGGATGCGGTAAACAAAAGACATTATTTTTAGAAAATGGAAAACAGTTTAATTATTCAGCTACCAAAGAAAATGTTGCATTGAATCTGCATGTAACCAAAAGCACGGACAAAACGCAAATTTCAAACAAAAACATTTTAGATAAATATCAACCATTGGAGCTAAAAATTGAAAACAATTCGGATGCAACCTTTGACCTTGAAGCTAAGAATATAAATCTTGAATTAGCTGTACCCAAAGACTTTGCTCCTAAGTCAAAAAATGGACTTCTAAAAATTTATAAAATCATAACAAACAGTGCAACTATCATGATCTGTATACTTTTGTGCATAGCCTCATTGTTTGCATACTTTATATTCTTCCACAAAACAATATTACTTTTAATACCACTCAGTTTGGTTTTTGTTATACCTTTAAACTTCTTTATTTTAGAAAAATTGAAAAAACCTAAAATAGATCCTAAATCTCCAATCCACTTTGTAATCTATCCAGAGTCTAAAATTGAAATATCACCCAAAACATCAGTGCAAAAAATCATTTTTGTGGACAAAGACAAGTTCAAAAATAGTTTTGAGATTTCTTTTAAAAATAGAGAAAATGATCAATTTTTAATATTTTTTATAGAAATCAAATAAGAGATAGATTATCGCTTAAAATAATTCCTATTTCTTTTCTTCTTCCGTTTCTTATTCCTTTTTATTTTATTTCTTGCTGCTCCCGCAGAGGGGCAGAAAGTATTTATTGCAAAATACTCTCTGCACTCTCAAATGCACCAAAAGAGCACTTTTGGATTTCCTACGCGCTAAACTCCTGCATCCAGTAAAACTGGACTGCAGTTCAAACAGGTAGCGCTAATTTGGAATCCTACATTCTTATGAAGACGTTTTTCTAAATTTTTCAACAATTCAAATTTAGAAAAATATCGGAATATACAATTTTAAAATGGCCGTAAGGCCTTAAAAATGTAAAATGCTGATCCAGCACTACCTGTTTGAGTCGGAGTACAACGTAGTTGTATCCCGGCGAGTTTAGTGCTGTAGAGATTTTAAAGAAACCTCTTTAATGTGTGATTGCAAAGGGTGCACACTCACCCTTTGCCGCCCTGCGCGTAGCAGCTAAAGATAAAATAAAATTAGAAAAACAAACTAAAAGCAGAATAATCATAAAAAATAAACAAAAGAATGAATGAATAAAAAAATCTAATTTTTTAACATCTCTTTTTTTTGCCCAATTTTTATTACAATGTTCTTATCTTTTTTCTAGATTCAAAAGAAAGGCAATATTGTGATCGATTTTATTTGCGGCAAAGTGATAAATGTTAAAGATTCTTCTATAACTGTACTCACAAATGGTATTGGATTAAATTTTCAGATTCCACAAACACATAACATCAAAGAAGGTGATAACGTCGAACTCCAAACATATTTTCACTGGAACAGCGATAATGGCCCTTCTCTTTTTGCTTTCGAAAAAGAATTAGATAAAACAACTTTTTTATTAATCATCGATTGTCATAAAATCGGACCCAAAATTGCGATCAATATTTTATCACAAATTCCTTCAGAAGATTTTTTGGAAGCTGTTTTGCAAAATGATGATAAAAGGTTAAGTAACTTAAATGGCATCGGTGCAAAAAAGTCAGAACAAATAATTATAGAATTAAAAAACAAAGTTACAAAATTGATCACAACTGGAAAAATTCAATTGCAAGATAAGCAATCAACTATGCATTGGCAAAATCTCAGCGATGCTCTTTTATCACTTGGATATTCGAAGCCAGAAGTTGGGAGTGCTTTTAAATTTTTGAGAGAGGCAAATTTGTCAGATTTATCGTTTGATCAGTTGCTACGCAAATCGCTTGGCTTTTTATCAAAAGGAATTTGAGAATCTGTTTTTACGCCTAACTTTTCTACCTTGTTATTTTCAAAACCGAGCTGAACAATTTTATCAACAAATTCCATTGGCTTGATTCCTAGTTCTGCTGCTTGATGGAAAATGCATGTTGCAGGTGTAGTTGCTGGCAATGTATTAATTTCCAAAATTATTACATGATCTTTTCCATCTTTGCTTTGTTTTGCATCTTGGTAGAAGCAATCTATTCGAGCATAACCTTTGCAGCCGATAGCTTTGTATGCAGAAGCCATAACTTCGCGTACTTTTTCGATAGCAACTTGCGGAATATTTGCAGGGGTTTGGTTTTCACCAGCACCAGGCAAAAATTTCTCTTCCATTGATAAAATATCACCAACAACAATTGGCTGACTAGGTACCAAGGCCATAGGCTCATCATTTCCAATCACACCACATGTAAGTTCAGTTGCAAAAACACACTGTTCAATCATTGCAATATTTTTTTCAGTCGACTCAAAATAATTATCTAAACTTTCAACTAATTGCTCAAAATTTTTCAACTTTTGAACATACACACTGCAACCATCATCATGAGGTTTTAGAATAACCGGAAAATCAAATTTACTTTGAAATTTGTTTTTCAATAAATTTTCTTTTTCATTTTTTGATTTTAGAGCAAGCCAATCTGATTTATGTAGCAAAAATGACTCCGGAACATCAAATCCGCTCTCGCGTAAAAAATTATTTGTCTTAAATTTATCCATGCAAAGAGAACTTGCAAAAACACCTGATCCATTGTACGGAAGATTTAACATTTCAAGGGCACCTTGCACTGCACCGTTTTCACCATTACCGCCATGAAGGCCTATGAAAACAAAATCTGCTATTTTTGGCAAATCTGCCCATTTTATTTGAATATCTTTAGTAACAAGTTCTGAAATTATCTTTGTAGAATTTTTTACAAGAAGCTGCTGTGAAAGCTTAAACAATTCCATATTGTCATTAACAAAAACTGGAATAACTTCATATTTATGAGGAGATAACTTATAACAAACGTTTCGACCAGACTCAAGCGCAGTTTCTCTTTCATTAGTATTACCACCAAGTAAAACAGCTACTTTAATTTTTGAAATATTTTCTGACATATTTTTATTCTCTCCGAAATTAGAAAGCAGTAAATTTTGTGAAATACCATACTCTTTCAATGATACTTTAATAAGATGATTAATAAGTTTTGTATGGCTCATACCAATCTCTGCTGCCTGATCAAAAAGGAATGTTGCTGGTCCTGTACCTGTGATTGTGTTAGCATCCAAAAGAACAACTCTGCCATCTTTTGTTAAAAATCCGTCAATTCGTGAAAGAGTAGAAAACCCTGAAATTTCACTTGCTTGCAAACAAATATCTTGGATTCTTTTAGTATCTTCTGCGCTGCATCTTGCAGGAGTTACTTTTATTGCAACACCTGGCATATACTTTTGTTTGTAATCAAAGAAGTGAGTATCTTTTTGTGGAACTATTTCTGTAATCGGAAGAGCCATCCAGCTCTTTTTGTTATTTGATTTTTTATGGAAATCTTTGACATCAAAATCTTTTGTTAAGGCAAAAGAATCTTCCTCATATTTTTCGATATGGATGCAAACAAACTCCATGCCTTCAAGTTTTTCTTCTACCAAAACGGTTTGAATACGCGAAGCATCACAACCTGCAGCATTTATTATTGCATTCCAAAGTTGCTCTTTTTTAAAAACAACATCAACACCCAAGCTAGAACCTTCGCTTACAGGTTTAACAACAACTGGAAGATTTATTTTAGAATCAGATAATTTTTGTAAAAGAATTTTTTCGCGCTCAGCTTCGGACAAGTTTATTAACTCTTTTATTTCTTGAGCTTTTAGCGAAAACTCTCTTGGAACATCTATGCCATGCAAAGCTAGAAGTTTACCTTGTTTTTCTTTGTCCATTGTAAGTGAACTTGTAAATAAACCTGATCCAAGATATGGGATTTGAAGAACTTCGAGCATTCCTTGAAGCGTGCCATCTTCTGCATACCGTCCATGAACAGATAAGTAAATAAAATCAACAAGTGATTTCAAATCATCCCAAGATATTTTTTTAGCTTCACTTTCAAGTCTTCCTGCAAAATCTGATGTTTTACCACGATGCAGAAATGACCATGGCAAAATATATAAATCACCATTTCGAGATTGATAAATTGGAATAGCTTCATAAATTGTAGAATCTATATGATCACAGATAGTTCTTGCGGAATTAAAAGAAACTTCATGTTCGATCGATCGACCGCCCATAAAAACACCAATTTTCAATTTTGACTTTAAAAAACTCATTTTATAACCCCAACCCTTTTAACATAAAATAGTCTAATTTTTTAAACATAAAATAAGCATAGCAAAATAGAGGAGTTTAACAAAATAAAAATTCACATTTGAGCGTATAAATCCGCCAGATTCTTTAGGTAATCCCCGCCTCCAAAAACAGAAGTTGCAACCCCTACTCTGTCCACTCCATTTTCAGAAAGAAATTTTATGTTATCCTTACCGATACCGCCATCCATGGATATTTTGAGTTTTAAGTTGTTTTTTCGTTTCAATTCGGCAATTTTTTGCACTTTATCCATAACCGATTTATCAAACTTTTGTCCCGAAAAACCAGGCTCGACAGACATGATTAATACCTGATCAAAGATATTTAAAATACCTAAAAATGAATCGATTTTTGTTTTTGGATTTATAGCCATTCCGATTTTGCACCCTATTTTTTTAGCTTTTGTGCAAATTTTGATAATTTCTTCATTATCTTTGCAGGCTTCTACGTGAAAAATTAAATAATCGATCGGTCGAAGTTTCAATTTGTCAATCCAACCTTGTGGATCATCAACCATCAAGTGAACATCCAGCGGAATTTTGGCGATTTTTACAAATTCTTGGATAAAGGCTGGCCCCCAGGTCAAATTTGGCACAAAATGATTATCCATGACATCGATGTGAAAACCATCACATTTGTCATTTAAACTATTGATAACTTTTTCTAAATTCAGCAGATCAGCCGATATCAATGACGGGAAAATCTCCATTTTTCTCTCCTATTTTTTAAATCTTTACTCCCACTCTTTCTCCAAATCTAATTTTTGTTTCATATCCTTCTTTTGAATGTTTTAAAAATCTTTCATCAATTTTTAATTGATCTTTTTTAAACATCATTGCAACGGTGGAGCCACCAAAAGCAAAATATCCTGCATCATCACCTTTTTTGTAATTTTTGTTTTCTTGATAGTTTTCAACAATTTTTCCAACACACATCGCCCCAACAGAAACAAATGCAACTTCTCCGAAAATGTCAGATTTTAAAATTGTTAGATGTCGTTCATTTTCTATAAGAGGCAAATATCCAGCTTTGTATGCAACGGGATTCACAGAATCATAAATTCCATTGATCACTTGCATATTTAAAATTTTGGCATCAAAAGGGAAATGAAAATGATGATAATCGTAAGGCGCCAAGCGGAAAACAAGAAGAGCTCCGCCTTCAAATTTATTTGCTAGTTCTTCGCTCTTGAAAAATTTAATCAAATCAAAATTTAAATTTTTAATTTCAAACTTCGTTTGCTTGGTAATGTTTTCAATAACAAAAAGTTTGGAATCAGCAGGAGAGATTAAAACATTAATAGTTTGATCTATTTGTCGTGATCCAGGCTTAAGGGTGCGTGTGAAAAATTCATTAAAAGTTTTAAATTCATCAATATTTTTTTCACACTCCGACATATCGATATTATATTTTGAAACAAAATTTTTTATTGATCTTTTACTAAATGAAGAATCATAGTAAATACCAGTAAGGAAACTAAACCAAGCTCGATTTAAAATAGCTCTAAAACATCTTCCTAGTTTTTTTTCATAAATAAATCGATTCATCATCCCGTTGTAGACATTCTCTTTGACAAGGTGTTCATTATCGTAAAAATAGTTTTTGGTCGGAAAAGAAATTAAATTTGTTTTTAAATTATTCATTGTTGCAAACATCAATAAAATAACTCTTATTTTCTTTTGAATCATAAATCTCAACATTGATTGTAGCTTTTATATTTTTTGATTTTAGTTCATTTAAAATAAATTCGTTTACAAAATAAAGATCCGTTTTGCTTTGCAAATCTATTTTTTCAATCATTTTTGGAATTTGTTTTAATAAATGATTTAACTCTTTTTGTAAAAACTGAGAAACCTCTTTTTCAAAAAACTTTGCTGTGATTTTTATAATTTTTTTAAAAATTTTCTTTTTCTTTTTATGTTTCTTGAAAACCGTCTCATTTTCGCCTAAACCTTTAAACTGCCAGTTTTGATAAAATCCAAACAAACAGTTCAAAGACAAAATATTAAACAAAATCAAAAAGAAAAACTTTTTCACTACTCTCCTTTTTCAAAAAATGAAAAAATTAATTTCTTATGTAACCTTCAGCTGGCCATCCTTGCGAAAAATCTAACTGCTCATCTTCTAACGGCATATTTTTTTCGCGGAAATAAATTAGATTTAATCGCACTCCGCTTTCACGAATTGTTTTGAGTAGACCTTCCATGAAATGCCATTTTTTGAAAATTGGCCAATTTAAAGATATTGGTGAACCATCAAAAGATACATAAACTTCCTGCCCTGACTGCGTTAAACTGACAGATTTTGCAACAACTTTTTTATCCATAAATTTATTTTGATATGCAAAACTAAGCCATGCATTCACAAGATTTTTCAAATTTTCAGCACTATCACTAGACCAAACTACAGATGACTCTTCAGAAAAAAACTTATCATTTTTCCAAAAATAAAGAGTATAATTTTGCTGCTTTGAAGTTAATGATTCTACGTCGAACTTGGACTCTTTAAAAAATTTTGGAAAATTAAAAAAGACTACAAGTCTATGTTGCTGAACTAAGTAATAAATAAAACCTAAAAGAAAACAAACCAAAATTATTGATTTAACAAGTTTTGATTTCAAAATTCCACCTTACTTAAAATATTATTTAACTCTTCTTGCGCTACCTTACCGCTCACTTCAACTCTGTAAGAATCGCTATCCATATGAAATGTAGAAAATTCCATAATCTGCGAATCTTCAAGCCCGGTAAATCTATGAAGCATATTAATCTTAATATGCTGAATATCTCCAGCTTCCATAATTTTTACAGTTTTTTCGCCTTCAAATTCAGTTTCCATCAAAACTTTACCACTCAAAATGTAGAATGTTTCATCTTTTACTTTGTGCATATGCATCGAGCAGCGAAAACCTTTTTTCAAAATCAATTTTTTACCACAATAGAGATCGTTATTTACAATCCACTCTTCATGGCCCCATTCTTTTTCTGCGAAGTTAACAAGTTGCATCTTTTGTTTTTGTCCTAGCGCATTGATTGTTTGCATTTATTTATTCCTTTAAAATTTACCTTGAAAAATATCTCTACCAGCTAAAAAATGCCAATGCATATGAAATACGCTTTGCCCACTCGCAGCCCCATTGTTTGAAATAATATTGAAAGCTTTTGGATCTTGCAGATCTGATGCAAGCTCTTTGATCATTTTGAACATTTCCCATGCGATTAATTGATCATCATTTGAAATCTCACCCATGTGAATAATATGTTTTTTGGGCAAAACAAGATAATGAACAGGTGCTTTAGGATGAATATCTTTGATAACTAAAATATGTTCATTTTCTTTTACTACTGTTGTCGGAATCTCTTTGCGAATTATTTTACAAAAAATACAGTTATTTTCCATACAAAATCCTTTTGATTAAATCTTTTAAAATCAAAGGAAAACATAACAAATTTTTGTTTTTCTTTCCAGGTCCAACCAAATAAAAAGAGGCGGAATAATTCCGCCTCTTTCAAAGATTTATCAAAAGTAACTTTTATTCATTAACCTTAAAAAGATTCGGCTGTTTCTTCATTTGCAAACCCGTTCTTTCTATAACTGCCATTTCTTCATCTTTTTGCTGTAGTGCTAACTGTCGTTCTTGCTCTAAAATATAATCAGGATCATCTATAAATAATTCTTTCGCTTCTTTCTCGAGTCTAGCCACTGTTTGTTGCATGACAGCAAAATCCCTGCAATCACTTAAAAGCAAGTGTGGTTGCGTAACCTCTTTAAATATAGCTGGCAAAGTAAAACGTAAATTTTCATTACGATTCGGATCACTCTGTAGATCTATCATTCCTTTAAAGTCTGCTCTAAATTTTGGGTAATCTGGAATTAAATCATATTTTGGTTTTAAAATAAAAGCATTTTGTTGTTTAAATTCGTATTTTAACACTATCCATAATCTTATTACCGCATCAATTGCTTCTGTCAATTTTCCATTCGCTAGGCTTACTTGTTTTCTTATTAATTCTATTGTTTCTAATCGGTCTACTTTATTTTTTTCTTTGTTTTGTCTCAATTTATAAAGATCTCCCCATATCGAACTACATATTTCCTCCATATCTTCTTTTATTTGTTGAAATGTACAAAGAGGTTCACTTGCGGGGTGGACTTTACATTCGCTCTTATGCATTGAAGAATTACTTCCACCTGCCTTCAAACTGCAGCCCGAAAACATTCCGCCTAATGTTAAAACTAAAATTGTCTTTTTAAACATAATAAATCCTTTTATTAAATTAGGAATAATGCTTTTAAAATCAAAGGAGAACATAGCAAATTTTTATTTTTCTTTCCACTTAACCAAAGTGAAAACAAAAAAAAGAGGCGGAAAATTTCCACCTCTAAAACTTCAGTCTTTTATTTTTTAAACTATAAGTTGTGAATTAATTTCAGTAATCATTCTTTCAGCTTGTGCTTTATATTTAGAACTGATTAAAACTTCATAAAATAACATATTTGCAAGTCTAACTTGTTCTTCTTTAGCTATTAAATACATATAAAAATAATCTTCTTTTTTTATTAGAAAATCGTATATTTGTTCTAGCTTATGAAAACTTTCATATAATAAAAAACTTTTCCCTTCTTCATCAAAATCCCCTGTCTTCAACTTTTCAATATACCTATTGGTACTACGTATAAATAAGTTAGCACCAAAGGTATGTCCAAAATTTTCACCACCACTCCTTATGCTATCACACAATGAATCTATAATTCCGCTGCGAGCAAGAGCATCGTCCAACCTCACGCTATTATCTTCACTTGAAACAGGATTTGCATCTTTACTACCTGATAATCCAGCATTTAAATTGCAACTTATAGCCATTCCGCCAAAAATTAAGATTAAAACTATCTTCTTAAACATAAATCCCTCATTATTTTAAATAAAAATCATTATTTTTAGATAATTGAATCAAGCATAAATACATCAATTTTTTTGTAAACTGGAAAACTGTTTTATACTTAATTTCGTATAAAAACAAATTTTTGAATATTTTAAAGCATACCAAAATAAAAGAGGCGGATATTTCCTCCGCCTCTTTTACTTAATTATCATCTAAATATAAAGCTTCTAATTCAGCTTCTAATCGCCTAAGCAACTCACCTAAAAAAGATTGATCCTCAATCTTCTCTATAGTTTCGAATATTTGTGATTTCAAATTGTCACATTCTAATTTTAATTTTAATTTTAGCGTTGGTTGGAGATTATCATCTTCTATGTTTTGCTTAAGATCTTCTATTTCTCCTGATATGTGCGCTCTAAGATTGTCTCTTCTCTGCATTATTTTTTTAATTTGGTTTTTGATAGTTTCTTTAGCCTCTTCTATTGATTCTTTGTTTCTTCTTTGAGTTATTTCATGTATTGTTTGTTCTAATATTTGTTCAATGCATTTAAACGTTTCATTATTTTTGGATATTCGTTTTTTTAGTTGAAAAATAAGAATGTTGTCAATCGTTTCAAACGCATAAAATTTAGGAAAACCTATCCTTTGAAGATTAAAATAATTGTAAACACCTGCTTCAAAAATATTTTGCATAGGAGTATCCATCTGAGGATTCATCTCTTCAGCAGGACTTTTTGCCGATTCAGCAAAAAGGCTCCTCAATAAACTAAGAAATCCTGCATTCACGTTGCAACTCACTACTCCGCCAAGCATCAAGGTCAAAACTATCTTCTTAAACATAAAATCCTAATTATTTTAATAAAAAATTCCTATTTCTAGTCAATTGAAACAAATATAAATACATTAAATTTTTTGTAAAATGGTACATTAGTTTATCCTTGATTTTCAGCAAAAAAATGAGGTTTCTACTCATTTCTTCAAATTTCACTAAAATTACACTTTTTGATAAAAACGCCTTCACCCAATTGCGATTTGTAAATATTAATTTAAAGTAAAAATACAGTATAAAAATAGAAAAATAGGAATTTTTATGAAAAAAATGTTTAAAAAATTTTTGATCGCAAATCTGCTATTAATTTTTTCCACAAATATCTTTTCTGAAAGATCGTGGCTCATTCAAACGCTTATGGATGTTCCAGCTTTTATGCATACAAAAATAGAACCTTCGACATTGCAATTCAAAGAACAAACATTTTTTCAAACACTTCGGAAACTTCCACAATATTTTAAACAAGCACCCAAATTAAACGAACGGCCACATCCTTTTGTAATAGAAAAAATGATTGAACAAAGATTATTTGAACACGATAAACAGTTATTTGAAAAACAAGTTGAAGAAGCATCTAAGAAATATTCTTCTTTTTTTGAAAAATGCACACCTGGTTTTAAAATGGCTTTGATAGAATATTTTGCATTTAAAGAATTAAATCTAAGCGAATGGCAAAAATTACATCCATTTTTTAGAAAATTTTTATCTACAGCAAATCCAGATTTAACACATTCACTTGAAGATTATCAATTTTTATCGTCAATAACAGAGAGAGAAAAAGATTACATTACAAGCGCAACAACTTTAGAAGAATTTCACAAAAAATGCTTCGACTGCGAAGAAAAACGTCTATATTTACATGCTTTGCTTGCTAATCACAAATTTCAACAAATGAGCTCTGAAGATGTCACAAAATTGTTGGATTCTACAACAGAAGGCGAAAAAGTCGCTGGAATCCATATCTGCACATCTGAATTTGAAAAAATAGAAAAAGAAGCTTTCAGTTTAGATGATATTCAAAAAATAAGTTTTTCTAAATTTGAAATAGATGACCAAAAAACTGTCTTAAATATTTTAGACATACTAAAAAATGAATTAATTGCTGAGGGATTAGACCCAAAACAATTTAGATGTAAAATCAATGAGAATCCAAAAAGTAGCGCGGGAATATTATCAACTAAAAGAATTATTCTATTACCGTTGAATCAAGACCCTAATATCCTAAAATTTTTAATAGGACATGAATTGCAACATTATAAAAATGCAACAATTGTTCCTCGAGTTTTAAATTTAAATAAAAAATTAAAACTCGCCTTTGCCAGATCAGAAGAAAAAAAATGTGATACTTTTTCAGCGCTTCACGAGGAAGAATATGCCAAAGGAGGAATTAATAGATTTAAACATGTAAGTTTGTTGCCTTGGTTTATTGTACAATTATTAGAAGAAGGTGAAGCATACACTCACCCAACTCTTCCTTCTAGAGTAAGATATTTAACCGATTTACAAATACAAATAAGAAAATATAAACAGTCGGGCAGGATTTTGCCATTGGATAAATTAAAAGAAATACGATCTTTAGAAGAATCTAAAAAATTAAAAGGTTTACGGTTCCTAGCAAAACAATCCTAAATAATTAATACAAACAAGACGAAAATCAGACTAAACTAGGTTCGTTAAAATAAAAAAAGGATTACTATGAAAAAGCTTGTAATTTTGGTCGATGAAAAAGACAAAGAAATTGGATTTGAAGAAAAGCTAGAAGCACATAAAAAAGGGTTGCTACACCGAGCAATTTCAGTTTTTATTTTCAATTCCAAAAATGAACTTTTACTTCAAAAACGAGCGTTTGATAAATATCACTGCGGCGGACTTTGGAGCAATAGTTGCTGCACACATCCCCATCCTCAAGAAACAAATTTAGAGGCTGCAAAAAGAAGATTAGTTGAAGAAATGGGAATAAAGACAGAGCTCAAAGAGATTTGCAATTTTACCTACAAAGTTCATTTCCCACAAAACAATCTCTTTGAACATGAGTTTGATCATTTATTTATAGGACATTACGATAAAGATCCAAAAATAAATCTATCTGAGGTTGCTGACTTCAAATGGATTTCAATCGAAACTCTTTTAAAAGAATTTCAAGAAAATCCAGGAAATTATACTCCTTGGTTTAAAATTATTTTTGCGGAAGTTTTAAAGAAGAGTTTTAAATAATTTTCAAATTATTCTCATATTCTTTCACTTGTTTCTTTTTATAAATTTATCTCTAGCTGCTCCCGCAGTGGGGCAAGGAGATTTTGACGCAAAAACCTCCTTGCATCCTCCGTGCGCCAAAAGAGACTTTTGGATTTCCTACAACGCTAAACTATCTGGATGCAACTACGTTGCACTGCGACAGTAGCGTTGCAATAATGAATCATTATTATTTTTCACTTTTCCACGAAAATAGAAATCTAAATGTAAAATACCTATCCAGCACTATAGGAATTACAATTTTAGATCCTGGATTCCCTTTTTCACGGGAATGACGAAAAAAATAACGAATATCCTTTTCGGATGCCATTCCTACGAAGATGGAAATCAAAATTGTGGTTCCCTATTGCAACGCTACTGTCGCAGTACAACGACCCGGCGAAGCCTGGGAGTTGTATCTAGACAGTTTAGCGTTGTAGAGATTCTAAAGAGAAAATCTCTTTAGTTTTTGGGGTCCAGGGGTACTAAAAATCTGGTACCCCTGGCGCTATGTGCGTAACATCTTTGACAAAATAAAATTGAAAGATAAACAGAAAGCAAATTAAAAATTAAGGTAAGAATATAAAAAAGGTAATTAGAATTAAGGAATATTGTGATAGAAGGAAATGATGACAAAACTCAATGAAAGAAGAATGTAGCTAGGGTTAAGGAAAAAAATTAATTTAATATGGCCCTAGCGTTTGTCTTTATCCCAAAAAAACTTTACCTTTATATTCCTAAATAAAAACTGATTAAAAATTAAGAAACAGTCACTTTTATGAAGAAAAAGATAAATAAAATACTAATAGCAAATCGATCCGAAATAGCCTCAAGAATTATCCAAACATGCAAATATTTGGAGATCAAAACTGTTGCCATTTATTCACCTGAGGATAAATTTGCATCGTTTGTTTATGACGCTACAGAATCTTATCCACTCACAAAAAGTGGAATCGGTGGATATTTAGATCAAGAAGAAATCATACAAATCGCAAAAATTAGTAATTGTGACGCTATCCATCCTGGATATGGATTTTTATCTGAAATGGCTGATTTCGCACAAAAAGTTATTGATTCCGGTTTAATTTGGATCGGGCCAACACCAAAACAAATAAACCTCATGGGCGATAAGATTCAAGCAAAAAACCTTATGCAACAAATTAATGTTCCAACGATTCCTGGTTTTGAAATCTCAGCAAACTGTGATATTGCAAATTTAAAATCCAAAGTTGCAGAAATCGGATATCCAATTTTGCTCAAAGCAGCACTTGGCGGTGGTGGTAAAGCTATGAGAAGAGTAAATAATGAATCAGAATTTGAATCGCATTTCAATGCGGTAAAGCGTGAAGCAGAATATCTTTTTAATTCATCAAGCATTTTCATCGAGAAATATATTGAAAACGGACGACATATCGAAGTGCAAATTGCAGGTGATCCTGAAAATATCATTCATCTTTTCGAGCGAGATTGTTCGATCCAACGTCGGCACCAAAAAGTTATAGAAGAAGCTACATCCACATTTGTTAGCCAAAATTGTTTAGAAAAAATCTATGAAACAGCAGTTATGGCAGCCAAATCAATAAATTATAAAAATTTAGGAACAGTAGAATTCATAGTCACGACAAGTGAACAATTTTATTTTCTTGAAATGAATACACGACTGCAAGTAGAACATCCTGTGAGCGAAGCGATTAGCGGAATAGATTTTGTCGCATTACAAATACATTTAGCAGAAGATAATAAATTACCATACAACCAAAATGAAATTCAAAAACATGGACACTCTATTGAGTGTAGAATTTTAGCAGAAGATACAAATAACAATTTTGCACCTTCAACAGGAACAATTGCGCTTTTAAATTTGCCAAAATCAAACTTTGTAAGAATTGATCACAATTTACAAGAAGGAATGGAAATAACAGGATCGTTTGACTCCATGCTTGCAAAAGTAATCACAAGTGGAAGAGATCGCAATGAAACAAAACTCAAAATGCTGCAAGCGCTCGATAAGTTAAAAATTGAAGGTATAGACACAAACATAGAGTTTTTAAAATCAATCTTAAAATCTAAAGAGTTTGATAAAGGTAAAATTTTTACCAATTCACTGAACAATGAAAATTTTGTTTCTACACTTTTAGAAAATAATAAAATTGAATCAACCGACAAAAACATTTCAAATGAAGAATTAGCATTAATTGCAGCAGCGTTAATACCACACAAACAAACGCATCATGAAAATAAAAATGTTTCTAAAACGCAAAGCAACTGGAAGAACTCATCATGGAAATAAAAAATTTCTCAATTAAATCTCAAAATAATTCTTCTAACTATCAAGTAGAGCTAAAAACTCTAGCAGGTAACAAATCTTTAATAACGTTAAAAAATAAATCTACTAATAAATCATTTGAAGTTACATTTTTAAAATTTGAAGAAAATAATCAAACAATTTTCTTTGAAATAAATCAAAAACTTTTCAAAGCAAGAGTTGTAAAAAACAATAAAACAAATCAATATTTAATTCATTTGTTAAATGGTAATCAAACAAAGCAAACAACTTTCCAAATAAGCAGTCTTTATAACCCTTCTTCACAAGTTTTCGAAAACAAAAAAGAATCTATCCGCAAAAATGAGCTTCGCGCTCCACTCTCAGGACGAATAATCAAATGCCTTGTAAAGCGGGGTGAAAAAGTAAGTAAAAACCAAAGCTTGGTAATCATAGAATCGATGAAAATCGAAAATGAAATACGATGCGATAATGATGCAATTATCAAAACTATTTCAATTTGTGAGGGAGATTTGGTAAAAAAGGATCAAGTTCTCATCTCTTTTGAAACTTAAAGCTTAAAATAAATAAGGAGGAGTTAGTAATGAAAGCACATTATAAAGTTCATGAGATAGCTGAAAAATTGCATGTAAAAAAGCATGTGATCAAAATTTGGGAAAAAGAGTTTGGCTTTGAAAATAAAAATGATAAATATTATACAAAACAAGATTTTGAAACATTTCAAACAATAAAAAAGCTTTTGCATGAACAAAAATTATCGATCAAAGAAGCTAAAAACCATCTAGAAAATATTATTCCAGCTGCAAAAACAGAAGAACCACAAATGCAAATAGCCGCACAAGAAATCGCAGCATCGAATCAAGAAATAACAGCTTCCGCACCACAAGAAGAAATAGTACAAGAATCAATAGAAAATCCTATGGAAGAAGTCAGCTTCAAAGAAGAAGCTCAAGAAACTATTTTAACAAATATCGATGAATTGCAAATCACAATGTCAAAACAAGAAGAAAACTTCAGCCAAAACATTGAAGAAACGCTAGAAGCTTCGCAAGATATAATTCCGGCAACTGAAGAAAAAATCAAATGTTTAGACCGCGATGAATTTTATGAAGAGTTACAACAATTCAAAGTAAAATTATTAAAATTCAAAGAGCTATTAAACTAAAAAGACTCGGAAATTTCCGAGTCTTTTTTCATTTCGATTAGTAAGAAAACTCTAACCGAATTATATAAGCTTTTTTTACTTTACTTTCATCATTTGTTTCATTTTCTTTTACATATAATTTTACAAAAGCTTGGGCTCTTTCTGTTAAATTACCAGCTTGATCTATCATATTCAACACTTTTAATTGCTCAACATAATAACTAAAACATCTATCAATTAAATATTCTGAATTATTTGCTTTTATTAATAATTCATATAAAAAATTTGAAGGGACTTTTTTAATTAAATAATCATACCAAGGTTTTACACTTACAGTTGTTTCATCAAAAAAATCAATTTCTGATGCTACTGCAGATACTTCATATTTCGGGGTTCCACTTACTATTGAAATTAATCCGAGTCCTAAAACAAGAATTGTTATATTCTTTTTCATACCGGTCTCTCTTCTCTATAATCTTTTATAAATTTTATAATAATTTGGCAATGTCCATATCTTCTGAACCATCAAGTGGAATTATATTTTTTCTTACAAATTCTGCTGCCTCTTTTGTTAAAATTCCATTACTCTCAATCATTCCGATTGCTTTTAGTTGATCGAAATATTCAGCAAATCTTGATGAATCAGGATAAGTGCAGTTACCGTTTGCATTTAATAATAATTGAAACAAAAAATTTGATGGAGAAAAGTGTCTTAAATATATTTTCCAACCCTCTTCGTTTTTCTTCGATTGTTCAACTCTATCAACAGATTCACCCCTAGGAGTTGCATTTAAAGCTCCTACCAAACTTATTCCTAAAACAAAAGTTGCAATAATTTTTTTCATACTATACCTTTCTTTATCTTTGAACGTTTATAAACTGCATAAAAATAATAATATTTTTTTAATAATTCAATCTTTGTATTATTTTTCAGATTATTAAAAGTAACCCCTTATCCTCATATCCAATTCAAATGTTTCCATTTTGCGGCTAAGTTGAATGTCTTTTTTAGAACATCTTTTTGGCTCAACAAAGTATAATTTTCCTTCTTTATCTCTTCTAGTAATTGCAAAAATAACAATATGTACACACGGTAATATTTTGTCATACATATCAAGAAAACACATAGATCGCAATATACCTTTTGAACTTTCACTTAATTCATGAGGAAATTCTAAAATTGTTCTGTATAAATCGTCGCAAACATGAGGAAATCGACCCGCTAATGCATGAATTCTTGTGCATATATTATTCACGTTAGCATCTGAAATAAATACAGGACCCATATAACTTTCAAACCATCCAGCGTTAACATTTGTAAAAGAAAATATATTCAAAGAAAGTCCCAACACCGTTAAAAATTTTTTCATATAAAACCTTTAGTTTAGCTTGAAGTTTCTTCAAGATATTTACGTAAACAAAACAACCATGTCATACTTTAATATAGTTTCGTAAAACTTCAACAAAAAAAGGGGAGCGATGGAAACAATAAATTCTTTATTTTTAAATAGTTTTAAAAAATACAGAAACAAAGTACTTTTCAAAATGAATCCTAGATTTCGACAAATTATTTGGACATACGAAAATCTAGAAAATTATTCTTCCGGCATTGCCAAAATTTTAGAAGACCACAAGATAGGTTATCAGGACAGAGTTATAATTATCTCTCAAAACTCTCCATTTTGGGTTGGAACATTTCTGGGTGGATTACTCAAGGGTTGCATTCTCGTTCCACTAAATCCTCAAAGCACAAAAGATTTTGTAAAAAGAATTATCAAAGAAACAAATGCTAAATTTTTATTTAAATCTTCAAATCTTTTATCCCAAGAAATATTCGATATTCCAACAATAAATATAGACTTTGAAAAACATATGGCTTTTGAAAAAATGGAGTATGAAGAAGAAAAAGTTGTTTCAAGCGATATTGCAGAAATTGTTTATACTTCCGGAACAACTGGTGACCCAAAAGGGGTCATTCTTACACACAAAAATATAATTTCAAATTTAGAATCATTTACAACACTTTTTGAAATCAAACCTTCAGACAAAACCGTTTCTATACTTCCCCTTTTCCACATGTATGAACAAACCGGCAGCCTTTTAACCGTTATAAAATTCGGTTTGAACACAATGTTTGCTGCAAATGTGAGCTCTAAAGAGATTCAAAAATGCCTTCAAGAACAAAAGGCAACTAAAATGCTTGTCGTTCCAGAGTTTTTGGAAACAATTTTAAGAAAAATAGAATCTGTTGCACAAGAAGCAGGCAAAGAAAAAACTTTGCAAAAAATGTTTAACTGCGCGCAAAAACTTCCAGTTTTCATGCGAAGAATAATTTTTAGAAAAGTTCACAAAATGTTCGGCGGAAAGTTAAGCCTCATAGCAAGTGGAGGATCCGCGCTTCATCCAGAAGTTGAGCGCAAATGGTTCGCAATGGGATTTACAATTCTGCAAGGGTATGGCCTCACAGAAACAAGTCCTGTTTCAGCTGCAAATACTCCCGCAAATCACAAACTTGGATCCTGCGGGCAAGCTATCCCTGGTGTAAAGATTGAAATAGCTGATAACAAAGAAGTTTTGATTTCAGGACCAAATGTTTTCTGTGGATACTACAGAAATGAAGAAAAAACCAAAGCAACATTTGATGAAAAAGGAAGATTCAAAACTGGCGACTTAGGACACATTGATGAAGATGGATTTTTATTTATTTCCGGTAGAAGCAAATATATGATTTTGACTTCCAGCGGAGAAAATGTTTATCCAGAAGATATTGAAACAGAACTTAAAAAAATATCTCAAATCAGAGATGCGGCCGTCGTTGGTTTCAAAGATAACGGACGAGAAATAATTTATGCGGTGTTATTAACAGACCGAAATGATGGCAAGGAAATAATTGAAGAAACAAATAAACATTTAGCCCCTTATCAACACATAGCTGCTTGGTCGATTTGGCCAGAGTCTGACTTCCCTCGCTCTGCAACAAGAAAAGTCAAAAAAGAAGAAATTTTAAAATGGTTAAAAGATAAAAAGACAATAACTGAAAAACCCAAAGTAGAAGTTGCGGCGCATCCTGTTACAAAACTTTTAAGCGCAGTTAGCGGAAAAGATATCAAAATTATTCATGACGATAGTCTACTTTATGCAGATTTATTTTTTGACTCATTAATGCGAATCGAACTTGTGACAAGAATAGATGAAATGTTTGATGTCGAAATTCCAGAAAATTTGATAAATCAAAATACAAGAGTTAAAGATTTAAAAGAATTGATAGAAAAAGGTGTACCAAAAATAAAAATTAAACGTTTCAAAAAATGGTTACTTTCACCAGTTTGCATAGTTTTACGATTTGTATTTCTTCAAATTTTTATCATCCCATTCAGCTGGATATTATTTGGCGTAAAATCAAAAGGCAAAGAAAATTTAAAGGGGCTACAAAATCCTGTTATTTTTATGCCTAACCATGTTTCATATGCAGATACATTACTTGTTCTTCGTGCACTTCCACTAAGATTTAGATCTAAAATTGCAGTCGCAGCTGCACTCGACTTTATGTACAAACGCTTTTGGTTTATAGCCCCTCTTTTAGATTTATTTTTCAACACTTATCCAATGCCGCGAAGAGAAGAAGATAATATTCGCCCTGGTCTTGAGAACACCGCCAAAATACTGGATCATAATTTCTCAGTTTTAATATTCCCAGAAGGCAAAATAAGCGAAAATGGTGAAATCGATCCGCTCAAAAAAGGTGCAGGACTTCTTGCTATGGAAATGGATGTACCAATAATCCCAATTTATCTTAAAGATGTGCATACCTTCATGGCTACAGATAAGATTCTTCCTCGCCATCTTCGCAAAAGCGCAACGGTAGTTTTTGGCAAACCGATCTATTTTTCACCAAGCACTTCCTACGAGGATGCGACAAATAGAATTTATGAAGAGATGAAAAACTTAGGAAAATAAGCTAATAATTTTAAACGTTGACAATCCGCTTTAAGCATTTAAAATCACAAAGATTGATATCTTACCTTTAAACTCTATTTGAATGGATAAAAATGCTTAAAAAAATTATTTTATTAATCGTTGCATCTCTAACTTTAAACTTTAGTGTTAAATCTACAGATTCAGAATTACAAAATACAGAAGAAATAAAGAAAAAACTCTCAACTACTCTTGCAAAGCATCCAGAAATCTTAGAAGCAATTCAAATTGCCCAACGAATTGAAAAAACACAAGAAGTAAAACCACAAGATATCGCACAACTACAAAAACTTTATTCCAAATTGGAAAAATCAACAGATTTGTCAGAAGAACAAAGAGTACAAATCAAAAATCTTGGCGAAAGACTTCAAGCTTTTTCTGCACCTGCTTGCGAAACTATGAATGTAGATACCGCCAAACATTATGGTCTTGTAGCAACTCCTGCAATTATAGCTCTTATTATTAAAATATTATCCTCCAATAATCTTGAGAAAATTAAAAACTCAGATCAGTCCGAATTAACAAAAATTTTACTTGCAGCTGGGCATGGCGCATCAAATGCCATTTTAAAATGTGCGTGCTTTAGTTTCCCAACATATCTTGGAGCTGCTTATTTAGGACAAAACGATCCACAAATAACTAAAGAAGCTCTTTATGTAGTTTCACTTTTAGCTATTACATACATTGTAAAAAAGACATATCAAGCGGTTAAATATGTTGAGTCAGAAGCAACGCAATTAGATACACAAAAAAACTAAAACAAATGTTTACAAAAACTCTAAATTATATCTATAATTTCTTTTCATAAAATCGAAAGGGTAATTTATGGCAATTAATTTAAATAAAGAAAATTATACAGTAGAAGTAGAACAATCAACTCTTCCAGTAGTCATTGATGTTTATGCAACATGGTGCGGACCATGCCAAATGATGCTTCCTATTTTTGAAGAAGTATCAAAAGAACTTAGCGACAAATATAAATTTGTAAAATTAAACATCGATGAGAGCAGAGAACTTGCATTCAAGTTTGGAATATCATCTGTTCCAACATTTGTATTCATCAAAAATGGCAAAATCAGCAAAGAAACTGGATACATGAACAAAGAAGCTTTTATACAAAAGATTGAAGAGCTTTTAGGCTGAAAGTTTCTTCATAAAGAAAAAAGGCTCCAAATTAATGGAGCCTTTTTTCTTTATTAGAAATATAAACATTTCAAATAAATATTTTTTTTAGTGCTGTTATAAACCTTAAAACTCCAACGGATGGCCGCATAACTTCACTCAAAGAATCCATAACAATCATTTTGGGACCTTTCAATGAATTAATTATCGAAATCAAAACCCAATGATTACTATTTACTAAACAGAAAAAATGTATAACTGCGAGAGAATTTTGTTTCTTTAAATTAAATTTAATTTTTTCTAAAGTTGTTTCGACGTGATTAACAATAACTTTTTTATCAATTATAGCTAAAAAATAATGCTCCTTTAAATTTAACTTTCTAGCTATTTCTTCAATCTCCGAATCTTCTAAATAATTAACATTATTCTTATTACCACGACTTGGACAATTAAATCCAAATTCATCTATTTCTAAATATTTACCTGCTGATAATCGCTTTTTATAAACAACATCAAATAAACTATCCCCATTTTGAGAAGTATAAAATTCTTTAAATTTATCGTAAGTATAAAATCCATTTTGCGGAGAAAAGAATGATTCAATATCCGTATTTTGTTCTAAAAATTTTTCAACCATAAAGGCGTTGAATAAAACAAAAGCTCCACAAAGCCAAGCATTTGGTTGCAAAATACTACGAACATAAGAAATTCTAGAATCTCCTTGAACATATTTTGTTATAAAATTACCTCTAGCAGACCTTTTTGGATGAGAATAAATAGAGCCTGACTTAGGATATCTTGCAGTTGAACGTCGTATTTTTAAAGCTTTTGGTGTTGAAACTTTTTGATCAGAAATTGCTATTAAAATTGTTTCTGAAGTACAAATAATAAATACACTTATAAAAATTAAAAATATATTAATTTTCTTCAAAATTTTAACCTCCCCAAAAATTACTTTTTATCTCTTACCTCTATACCCATTGACAATAATTGATCACGAATTTGATCAGCAAGAGCCCAATTCTTTTGTTTTCTTGCCTCTTCTCTTTTTGCAATCAATTCCTGAATTTCGCGAGTTATCACAACCGATTCTTCAGGTAATTTTTCAAAAGTTAAACCGGTTAAATTAAAAAGAAATTTACCAATCAAATTTTTTAACTTTGGATCATTTTTGATTTCATTTAAATTTTCAAAAAGTATGCCTAGCATTTTTGGTGAATTAAGGTCATCACAAACAGCTTCCAGCATTTGAGAAATTAAACCATCTGTTTCGATTTCTTTTTCAAAATTTTTAGAATTTTCCAAAGATAAATGATACCCACCATCGACAAAGAAAACATCAATTAATTTTTTGTAAGCTTTTTTTGCAGCTTCTAAATCATCAAATGAAAATTCGATGGGAGAGCGGAACTGATGTTGCAAATAATAAAAACGTAAAACCATCGGATCAAATTTTGCAAAAATATCACGTAGAGTAAAAAAATTACCAAGCGACTTTGACATCTTCTCTTTGTTAATATTTACAAATGCATTGTGCAGCCAATATTTTGCAAACGGCTTGCATGTCAAACCTTCCGATTGCGCAATTTCGTTTTCATGATGCGGAAATATCAAATCCATGCCACCACCATGAATATCTATAGTTTCGCCCAAGAATTTTTTCGCAAGAGCAGAACATTCAATATGCCACCCAGGGCGACCATGCCCCCAAGGTGAAATCCAAAATAAACTTTTGTCATTACCTTTCCAAAGCGCAAAATCTTGTGGATTTTTTTTGTCTTCATCAACATCTATTCGAGCACCTGCAAGCAAATCTTCTAAATTACGTCCTGAAAGTTTTCCATAGTCAGAAAATGTTGAAATATCAAAATAAACATCCCTACCTTTTATGTATGCTTTTTTATTCTTCAATAACCCTTCAACAAATAAAATAATATCATTTATGTTTTCAGTAACAAGGGGCTCAAAATCAGGTTTCAAACAATTCAAATTTTGCACATCTTCTGTAAATGCATTAATAAATTTTGTCGCAACATCTTTAAATTTATTTTCATCACCATACTCTTTTTGTGCACGAGCAATAAGCTTGTCATCTATATCTGTAAAATTGCGAACATAAGTTACTTGATATCCAAGCAGTTTTAAAAGACGAAGTAATAGATCAAAAGTAACCGCTACTCGACCATGACCAATGTGAGCGTAATCGTATGGAGTTATTCCGCAAACATACATGGACACTTTTTTATCTTCTTGCGGCGTAAAAATATCTTTTTGCTTCGACAATGTATTTGATAATTTAATTTGTTTCATAAATCACTCTATACTTTGCAAACTTTCGGCATATAGCTCTCGAGATTTTTGCAAGATCCTCTCTTTATCTTCTTTTTTCTCTTCTCTGTTTTCCAAATATTTTTCAACAATTTCTTCAAAACCCATATCAACTTTGAAAGCAGCACGACGTTCAATTTTCTGCAAGTTACGAATTGGGAAAATCCCAACCAAATGGATAGCATCATCACATGCACGAAAAATAGCATTCAAATCAATTTTATCTATTTTACCATCTGGAACATGATAAATAATTTTCACAATCGCATCTTTGATTTCATGCTTTGCAAGTTCCGCTAACAGTTGTTCGGTTTGATCTATACCATCTTGCAGCACAACTTCGATTTGAATAAATGGTCGAGTTTTTAGCGGAATAAATTCCAAAACAACTCTTTCTTTGCATTTTGGTAAATTTTCATCTATTAAAATTTTGCAGTACCCTTTTTCTTCTGATCGCTCCCCAAAATCAACTCGCTCTGGCGACCCGCTATAAACAACAGCTGGGAAATTTCCTTCATTCAAATTTTGAAATCTATGCAAATGTCCAAGCGCAACATAATCAAACTCTGCATGAGCAAGCTGCGAAATCATAAATGTCGGATCATTTCCATAAATTGCTCTTTTTTCTGATCCAGAAAAAACGCCATCGCTTGCCGTTAAATGGCCTGCAAGAACGGCAGGAATGGATTTATCAACTTGCTGAGCTAAAGAAGCAATAATTTCGCCAACCTTTTCTGACAAATATTTTGTGATCTCTTCTGATGTTTTAAGACGATGCTCATCTTTGGCTATCAAATTATTTCGCGTTGGCCAAGGAATGCCAACCACTTGAACAGGCCCACTTTTGGTTTCAATTTTAACAAGCGAAGGTTTGGAAAAAAGATGAAATCCGTCAATCGGCAAATCCGCAAAAACATCCAGTGAATTCGCCTTGCCAAAACTTAATGGATGGTCGTGATTTCCTACAATGATAACAACAGGAATTTTAGCAATATAAAGTTTGAAAAATTCTTCCATCAACAATTTTTGCTGTGTTGGAGTTGGATATGCAGTTTTGTATGCATCACCACAAAATAAAAAGAGATCGCATTTTTCGGCAATCGCATCTTGAACAGAGCGCGCAATACTATTTTTAAAATCCAAAAGACGGGAGTGAATTCCCGTCTTTGAATCTATTTTGCCATAATTTTCTACGCCAAGATGAATGTCAGCAGTGTGAAAAATTTTTATCATAGTTGATCTTCAGAGATATCCTTCACCTTCATTGCACCTATAAAACAATTTTTCAAAAAGTTATTTTCATCTTTTTTTTCATCTGAACTTAAAGCTGCTTTATCTTTTTTATCTCTTTTAGTTTGTCTTAATCTTTGAGCATATCCAGCTTTGTTTACTTGTATTGAACGTGCAATCGCAAGATCTCCAGCCGGAACATTTTGATTTATTGTCGACCCTGCAGCTGTATAAGAACCGCTTCCAACAACAACCGGCGCGATTAATGTATTATTACTTCCAATATACGCATCATTTTCAACAATAGTTTGATGTTTATTTACGCCGTCATGATTGCATGTGATAGTTCCAGCTCCAATATTTACATTGCTACCGAGCGTTGCATCACCAAGATATGAAAGGTGCTTAGCTTTTGTATTTTCACCAATTTCACTCTTTTTAACTTCAACAAAATTTCCGATAGTTACATTATCATGCAGCACAACATTATTGCGCAATCTTGCAAAAGGACCAACATGCGCATTTTTACCAATTTTAGAATCTTGAATTACTGAATGTGAATGAATAGTGGAGTCATTATCAATTGTTGTACCTTCAATGATAGAAAAAGCGCCGATAAAACAATTAGCTCCGACTTTTGTACCCGCAAGAAGATGAACGCCGGTTCCTATAAACGAACCGCGGCCGATTTCAACATCAATATCAATATGAATATTTTGTGCAAGTTCAAAACGAACACCTTGAGACATCCAATAATCTATAAGTTCTGAACGTTTAATTTGTTCTACCATCCACAAATCTTTGAGAGTATTTACACCGCGTACATTATCATATGGTACGGAAATTTTTTTGAGAGGTAATTTTTGCTCACTTGCTAGTCTAATAATATCTGGAAGATAAAATTCACCAGTTGTTTTACTGCTGCTGATCTTGCTTAAACATTCTTCTAAAAAATCTTTTTTTACAAGATATACACCGGCGTTGATGCAATTTACATTGTAATTTTCTTCGGTACATTCTTTTTCTTCTATAACGGTAATGCGGCCTTCATGATCGATTATTCGACCATAGCCACGAGGGTCAAGCACATAGCTTGTAAAAAATGATAATGTTAAATTTTCTTCCGAATGTTTTCGATACAAAGATTCGAGCAAATCTGAGGTTATAAGAGGCATATCACCATTGATAATTAATATATTTTCTTTGCTCCAACTGTTTTTTGAGCAAAGTACCGCGTGTGCTGTTCCGAGTTGTTCTTCTTGAATTGCAAATGAAATATTTTTGAAATTTGCACTTTTGATAGCGCTTGTTAACTCTTGAGAATCTTTTCCGACAATAACAGTGATAGGAATTTCTAATTTTTCGAGAGCTTTGATAGGGTAAAAAATCATAGGTTGACCACAAATTGTCGCAAGTTGCTTAGTTTTACCAGTATTAAACCGCTTTGATTTGCCTGCGGCAAGAATAACTGCTTGCATATTACCAATCATAATTTACTCCTAAAAAAATCTTTTAAACTTAAACTTTTTATCAATCAATATCGACAATTTCGAATGGTACTCTTTTACGCTCTTAAATTCAATAAATTAAAATTTTTTACAAAAAAGTTATTTTTTTTAAATTTACTAAAAAACAAAGCTGTAATAAAATGGTTTCTTTGATTGCAAAATTTCATTTAATTATTAAATATTAAATTTGCAAAAATCTCAATTTCTTTAGACGTTTTTTGGAGAGATGGCTGAGTGGTCGAAAGCGACCGCCTCGAAAGCGGTTATTCTGGGAAATCTGGAATCGTGGGTTCGAATCCCACTCTCTCCACCAAATTTTCACAATTTTCGCATTTTTTCAGTATAAACATAACAATTTCACCAAAAATGATCCTTTTATCAAAATTTCTATTTTCTCTGCTTTTTTATAAATATTATAGTTAATAAAAAGACTCCTAATTTATGGAGCCTTTTTTATTCTTCACCAAACACTACCAATTTGGCAACAATTAAAATCCCCCCATTTCTTCAAAATAGTCTCAAAACAAAGCTTTTTGCCCAAAAACATCATTTTTACAAATAAATTTTGCATTAATTTAAAATCTGATATCTTTAATGAGTTGTTTGACCGAAAGTTTATTTGAATTGTTTTTCGCACTTACAGATAAAATAAAAAGATTATTCTTTAGTTTCGATCGTTAGGCGAATTTTCGGTCTTTTTTTAATCGTTATGAGGAAATAATGAATATTTTCGTTGGAAATTTGTCCCGAAGAGTATCAGAAAATGAACTTAGAGCTGCATTCGAACCATTTGGTGAAGTTGCATCTGCAGTAGTTATTAAAGATAAGTTCAGCGGACAATCAAGAGGATTTGGTTTTGTTGAAATGCCAAATGCTTCTGAAGCACAAAATGCAATCAACTCGTTAAACGGGACAGATCTTTTAGGCAGAACGCTTAACGTGAACGAAGCTAAACCAAAACCAGAAGGCGGCTCAAGACCTCCTAGATCTGGTGGAAACGGCGGCGGTTTTAACAGAAGACCTCGCAGTTCAAACTGGAACTAATTAATCTAAAAAATTACTTAGATTCAAATTAAAGAAAAAGGCTGGTGAAATTCACCAGCCTTTTTCTTTTTTTATTTAATAGATTTTAATGAATCCCCCGACTTAAAAAGTCGGCATCGCAGGCGCTTGAATCTTTAGAGTTCGTTCGTATGGATTCGACTTCGCTCACCACGAACGTAATTTATTCACTTACTACGAACATAATTCATTCACTCACCACAATCGTAATTTATCAGACTCGCATTCATCCCAAGGTTTAAAAGCCTGGGGTTTTCTGCTCAATTTTTATAAACCTATCTTTAAAAAGTTGCTTTATACTATTTAAATAGTGCAAAATACTTGCATAAAACTTTTTAAATTTAAAAAGCAGGATAAAAAATGGAAAGAAAAAAAATTAGTGAAATACTTATCCAAAAAGGAATTATCACTGAAGAACAACATCGTGAATGTCAAAAAATCAAAAAAGAAACTGGTAAAATAACCGGTCAAGTTTTATTAGAAAAAGGTTATGTCACAAAGCAAGAACTTGCAGAAGCACTCGCTATCCAAATGTCAGTTCCATTCATCGACAAAATCACAGACAAAATGATCAACACGGAAATTTTAAGCAAAATACCTCTAAAATTTTTGCGCCAACATATCGTCATTCCAATCATTTACAATGACCAAAAAATAATAGTCACAGCCGATCCTCGAGATCTACAACCCATCGACGATCTCTCTCTGCTTCTCAAAGGAAATGCTGGCTACGCAGTCGCATCTGACGAAACAATTTTGGAAGGAATCAACAAATATTATCCGCTTGAAACAAGCAGCGAAATGATGGCGGAGCTCAAAGAGGGAGAAGCTGAAGAGTTTGAGCTTGCAACATTCGAAGAAAAAGATCTTTTGGAAATGGCGAACGAAGCGCCAATCATAAAACTTGTAAATCATATATTTTTCCAAGCGGTCAAAGAAGAAGCGTCCGATATTCACATCGAAGCATTTGAAAAAGAAGTTCGCATTCGATACCGAATCGACGGCGAAATGTATCAAAAAGTTCTTCCACCAAAACGTTACCAAGCTGCCATTGTTTCCCGTATCAAAATCATGGCGAATTTAAATATCGCAGAAAAGCGCCTACCACAAGACGGTCGAATCCAAATAAAAGTTGGCGACAAACAGATAGATCTTCGTGTTTCTATACTACCATGCAATTTCGGTGAACGAGTTTCAATAAGATTACTCGATAAGGGTAAAGAAGCATTTAAACTAGAAAATCTCGGCATGCGTCCAGAAGATCTCAAAATAGTTCTTGATTTAATTTCGCGTCCAAACGGAATATTCTTTGTCACCGGTCCAACAGGATCTGGAAAAACTAGTACGTTGTATGCAATTTTGAACAAATTAAACCAACCGAATGTAAACATCATTACCGTTGAAGATCCAGTTGAATACACAATCAATGGGGTAAACCAAGTACAAGTTATCGACAAAATAGGATTAACATTTGCAGCAGCACTCCGCTCCATTTTGCGTCAAGATCCGGACATTGTGCTCATTGGAGAAATTCGAGATGCAGAAACAGCTCAAATCGCAACACAAGCATCTCTCACAGGACATTTAGTTTTGAGTACAATCCACACAAACGATGCACCGTCAACAATTACACGTTTAGCAGATATGGGCGTAGAGCCTTACCTAACCGCATCTACAGTTATCTGCATCATGGCTCAACGATTAGTCCGTAAACTTTGTAGCAAATGCAAACAACCCTTCACCCCCGATGCAGAGCTATTTTCTCGCTTAGGAATAACAAAAGAAGCTGCAGCACAAATCAAATTTTACAAAAATGTTGGATGCGAAGAATGTTTGAACACGGGCTTTAGAGGCCGTCTTCCAATCTTTGAAGTTATGCAGATAAACGATGAAATTCGAAAATTAATTGTTGCAAAAGCAAATGCAGCAGAAATCAGACACGCGGCAGAAAAAGAAGATTTTAAATCATTGCTCGATGACGGTATTCGAAGAATCAAAGATGGCTTAACAACGATCGAAGAAGTTTTGACAGTTGCTTATGCAGAAAAAGAGTAACGGTTTTTCATTACTCGAAATTTTGATAACAGTTTCATTACTTTTGATAATCGCATCATTTGCCGTTGCAAATTTTTCATTTTTCGACAAATTTTTGCTAAATGCAGAAACATCCAAACTATTTTCAGTTCTAACTTACCAGCAACAAAAAGCAATCGCATCTGGCAAGCAAAAGCAGATGCAAATTAATATTGAAAAAAATTGTTTTATATTTGATGAAAATGGTAAAAATATTGTAGAAAAATTAAACGACAAAGTTATTTTCGGATTTATCCCGGACGCAAAAGGTCCACCATCCTCCCCTACCAAACCAATAACATCTGCAATCACATTTGCAAAAGAAAATGAAAATTTTGTTATAAAATTCGCACCAGATGGCAAAATTAATTGTGGAACGATCTATCTGACCTCCAAAAATAAAAAGTTTATGGCAGCAATTTCCACACCGATCTCTCAAGTTTCACTACTTCGAAAATATGTTTATAAAGTCGGGAGATGGGAGTTAATAAGGAATTGATTATCCCTTAAAAGTTATCCCTATTTTTTTTTATAAAATATTTTTTCTATTATTTTGTTTCAAACTTCTTCCGATTCTTTCATTCATTTTTTTATCTCTGGATTGCTCACGCAAGGTGACAGAGAGGATTATACGCAAAATCCTCTCTGTACTCTCCTATGCGCCAAAAGAGCACTTTTGGATTTCCTCAGCACTAAACTCGCCGGGATACAACTACGTTGTACTCCGACTCAAACAGGTAGTGCTGAATCAGTTTTTTACACTTAGATTTTTTGAACTCCATTTTTAGATAACAATTTAAAATGGTTGTATCACCCTCACAAACTCGAAAATGCAAATTATAAATTTGTAGACTCTAAATTAGCCTGGCTGTTTGAACTGCTGTCCAGCTTGCTGGCAGCAGGAGTTTCAGGCGTAAGAGATTCCAAAGAGATTTCTCTTTGGTTTGGGGATCCAAGGGTGTTCAAACCTAACACCCTTGGCCATAGCGGAGCTAATTTGATTAAAGAAAATAGAAAAACAAACTTAAAACAGAATAAATTAAAAAAAATTGGGATTTAAATAAGGGATTATAAATCTCTTACGCTTTCTTTTCTCTCATCAACCCAATTTTTTCAATGTGCTCCAAACTCGCTTTTGCCAAATCTTTTGGCGCCTGTTCTTGCTGTTGTGAAATAACATTTGCAGAATTTGCTTGCTGTTGCTGAGGATGTTGAGCTGGATTTTCTTCATTTTTGACCGCAGCAATCGCTTCTTCATTTATACGCTTAAGCTGGATTTGATACTCTTTTTCTTTTTGCATCGCTTCTGATGCTTTTTTCTGAAATTCCATCTTTTCACGCGTTAAATTTTCAAGATATTTTTTGCTTTCTGCGACTTTGCTGCTTTCAGATTTGAGCGCAAACTGCAAACCTGTCATCTGTCGCTTCATATCTTCCATTTTATTATTTATAGACAAAACAAGCTGCTTCTCTTCTTTGATCACAGATTTATAATTTTTCTTTTTTTGATGCGTTGTCGAAACAAGTTTATAAAGCTGACCGACTTGATCTAGTAATGTATAAATCGCAGGTTGCAGCGCTGGGTTATCGCGCCTAATTTGAACAAGAGATTTACCGATATTTTTGTGAAGCTCTTGCGCCTGATTAAGTGTATCCTTGGCACAAACACCTCTTACAGATAAAAAAAATAATATTGATAACAAAACAAACAAAAACTGATTTTTCATTAACCTATCTCCTCTTTCCTCAAATACTCTCTACTTCGCATGAATTAAATCTTTTCAAATAATTTATTAGAAAAATTCGCATTCATTTATACAATATTAATAGAAATTTTTAAACAAAGTAAAAATTTTACCAAAAAGCGGAGACTAATTAATGAATAAAAAAGTGTTAACTTTTTCACCATTCTTTCTTTTATTTTTTTCACTACAAAATTTGTATTCACACTCTGTCGCTTACTTCTCACCAGAAGATAACATTCGCGATCGACTAATCGAAATGATCGACAAAACAAATTATAAAATAAAAGCAGCAGTTTATATGCTTACCGAAAAGCAAATCGCGCAAGCACTCATCAAAGCGAAAAAGCGTGGAGTCAAAATCAAAATAATCACAGACGTTTCTTGCGCCGAATCAAATTATGGCAAAATTGGATTACTCAAAGAAAATGGAATAAAAATTTTCGTCTTCAAACAAAAAAGTAGCGAAAAAAACAGTTATTTTAACCCACTGATGCACAATAAATTTGCAGTTTTTGAACTCGAAAGAAACTCCAATCAAAACTGGACTTGGACTGGATCTTTCAACTGGACACGTTCCGCAAACCAAATAAATCAAGAAAATGTAATCTTAACAAGTAATCATAAAATATTTGCATGTTACAAAGCAAAATTTAAAGCACTAAAAAGATGCTGTATTTCCAAAGAATATTCGAATAAACAAAGCGAAAACAATGCAAGAACAGGCGAAAGTTGGAACGATAAAATAACAGAATTTTTGAAATTTGTAAGAAAACAATTTTAAGAATTTTTATCTGAAACCAAGTCGTGAGCAAAGGATTTGAAGACTTTTAGATATCTTCATTACTACACTCCTCTCTAGCTTACAGACCATCTTATTATCTAATTCAAAAAAAACAAGTATTTTCATTTTTATAAAAAATAATAATTTTTAAAAAACTACTAAAAACCCCACTTTTTAGCAAATGAACCGGTTGCAATTTGTAAATAAATGTTTAAAATATGTTTAAGATAAACATCAACGCAAAATTTAAAATCCAAACAAAAAGAAAGATCAATCATGAAAAAACTATTATTTTTATCACTTTTTACAATTTTTTTTAGCAATTTAAATGCAATAACTATTAGATTCAATGATACAGGTATTGAATTGTCTGCATTAACTAAAGACAACGGTACAAAAGAAGTAATAATTAGAGGATTATTAGATGTGCCTCTAAACGCGGATCCACTTTCTCAATTTTATGTAAATAGCACTCGTTACCTTTTTGAATTACTTGTAGATGCTATATCAATTTTACATATGCCAAAAGGAACCCGTAGAGGTACCAAAATCAACAAAGAAATATGTGAAACACAAAATAATATTACCACTCTACAAGAATTAAAAAATTTAGCGCTTTCCTTTACAGAATCAATAACCAATACCCATTCTACTAACGACTTTGAAAAGCTTAACGCTTTTGCTGCATCAACATATATAAATAAATTTTTAATCGAACATGTCGGATTTATAACCCGAGATGGAAACACTCATATTGTTTATAAAGAAGATGTACTAAGTATAGAAGTTTTAAAAGGATATATAGATAATTAACGCGAACTCGATAATTA